>NZ_QOZT01000109.1:0-10815 GCF_003345135.1 Acidovorax sp. BoFeN1 | reverse complement strand
GTCGTACTTTTTGCTCCCCGTCGCCCCGCTGCCCCAGGTCGATTACCCCACCATCTCCGTCAGCGCCAGCCTGCCCGGCGCCAGCCCCGACACCGTGGCCGCTACCGTCGCCACGCCGCTGGAGCGGGCGCTGGGCTCCATTGCCGGGGTCAACGAAATCACCTCGCGCTCCATCCTGGGCAGCACCAGCATCACGCTGCAGTTTGATTTGAGCCGCAACGTGGACAGCGCCGCGCGCGACGTGCAGGCCGCCATCAACGCCGCGCGCACGCTGCTGCCCACGGGCATGCCCAGCAACCCGACCTACCGCAAGGTGAACCCGGCCGACTCGCCCATCATGATCTTGGCGCTCACGTCCAGCGCGCTCACGCGCGGGCAGATGTACGACGCGGCCTCCACCGTGCTGGCGCAAAAGCTCTCGCAGGTCGAAGGGGTGGGGCAGGCCACGGTGAGCGGCGGCGCGCTGCCTGCGGTGCGCGTGTCGCTCGACCCGGTGCGGCTGGCGGCCAACGGGGTCTCGCTGGAGCAGGTGCGCGGCGCCATCAGCAGCACCAACGCCAACCGCCCGCTGGGCGCGGTGGAGCGCGAAGACCATTATTGGCAGATTGCCGCCAACGACCAGGCCCGCGTGGCGGCCGACTATGCGCCGCTGGTGCTGCGCTGGCAAAACGGCAATGCGATTCGCCTGGCCGATGTGGCCGAGGTGACCGACTCGGTGCAGGACGTGCGCAATTTCGGTGTGGCCAACGGCAAGCCGGCTGTGCTGCTGCAGGTGTACAAGCAGCCCGGCGCCAACATCCTGGAGGCGGTGGACCGCGTGCGCGCGCTGCTGCCGCAGCTCAAGGCCTCCATTCCGGCGGCGATCGACGTGGAGATCGTCTCTGACCGCACGCCCACGCTGCGCGCCTCGGTCAAGGAGGTGGAGCATGCCCTGCTGATTGCGGTGGCGCTGGTGGTCCTGGTGGTGTTTCTGTTCTTGCGCAACGGGCGCGCCACGCTCATCCCGGCAGTGGCCGTGCCGGTGTCGTTGGCGGGCACGTTTGGCGTGATGTACCTGGCGGGCTACACGCTCGACAATCTTTCGCTCATGGCGCTGACCATTGCCACCGGCTTCGTGGTGGACGACGCCATCGTGGTGCTGGAGAACATCATGCGCCACATGGAGCGCGGCAAAACGGCGCTGCAGGCATCGCTGGACGGCGCGCGCGAGATCGGTTTCACCGTGGTGTCGATGAGCCTGTCGCTCATTGCCGTGTTCGTGCCCATTTTGTTCATGGGCGGCATCGTGGGGCGGTTCTTTCACGAGTTCGCCATCGTCATGTCGGCGGCCATTCTGGTGTCGCTGCTCGTGTCGCTCACCACCACGCCCATGATGTGCGCGGCGCTGCTCAAGCAGCCGCACCGTGGTGCCACGGCGCCCGGCGCCGCGTGGTGGGCGCGCTTCTCGCGCTGGGTGGATGGTCTGCAGGCCCGGGGCCTGCGCGGCTACCGGCGCAGCCTGGCCTGGTGCCTGCGCCACCAGCCACTGGTGCTGCTGGTGCTGGCCGGCGTGGTGGGGCTGAATGTGACTCTCTACACCGCCATCGAAAAAGGCTTCATGCCCGAGCAGGACACGGGCCGCATTTCGGGCTTCATCCGCGCCGACCAGGCCACCTCGTACCAGGCCATGGAGCAGCGGTTGCAACGCTTTCTGGCCATCGTGCAGGCCGACCCCGCAGTCGAGCATGTCACGGGTTTCACCGGTGGCTGGCAGCGCAACGCGGCGCAGATGTTCATGACGCTCCAGCGCGGGCCGGGGCAGGAGACGTCCGAGGCCGTCATCACCCGCCTGCGCGCGCAACTGAAAGACGAGCCCGGCGCGCGCCTGTTCATGGTGCCCCAGCGTGACATCCGCATTGGCGGGCGGCAAAGCAGCGCCTCGTTTGACTACACCCTGCAGGCCGACGACATTGCCGAGCTGCGCACCTGGGAGCCGCGCATCCGCCAGGCCCTGGCGCAACTGCCCGAACTCGAAGACGTGAACAGCGACGTGTCGGACTATGGCCTGCAGACCACCTTGGTGATCGACCGCGACGCCGCCATGCGCGCGGGCCTGACCATGGCCACCATCGACGCCACGCTGAACGACGCGTTCGGCCAGCGCCAGGTGGGCGTGATCTACAACCCGCTCAACCAATACCGTGTGGTGATGGAAGCCGCCCCGCGCTACCTGCAAAGCCCCGAGACGCTGCGCGGCTTCTTCTTTGTCAACAGCGCGGGCCAGCAGGTGCCACTGACCGCGTTTGCGCGGATCACCACCACCAACACGCCGCTGTCGGTCAGCCACGAGCGCGGCACGCCGGCCAGCACCGTGAGCTTCAGCCTGGCGCCGGGCGTGTCGCTGTCGCAGGCCACCGATGCCGTGCACAACGCGGTGGCCGAGCTGGGCGTGCCCGTGGGAATTCGCGGCACGTTTGGCGGCACGGCGGGGGCGTTTCAGGACGCGCTGGCGGGCCAGCCGCTGCTGATCCTGGCCGCCATCATCACCATCTACCTCGTGCTGGGCATCCTGTATGAAAACCTGCTGCACCCGCTCACCATCCTCTCCACCCTGCCATCTGCCGGGGTGGGAGCGCTGCTGGCGCTGATGCTGTTCAAGACCGAGTTCTCGTTGATCGCGCTCATCGGCGTTATTTTGCTGATCGGCATCGTCAAGAAAAACGCCATCATGATGATCGACTTCGCCCTGGTGCGGCAGCGCGCTGGCCACATCACGGCCGCGCAATCCATCTACCGCGCCTGCAGCCTGCGCCTGCGCCCCATCCTCATGACCACGCTGGCCGCCATCTTTGGCGCGCTGCCGCTGGCGCTGAACCGGGCCGATGGCGCCGAGCTGCGCCAGCCCCTGGGCATTGCCGTGGTGGGCGGGCTGCTGCTGAGCCAGCTGCTCACGCTGTACACCACGCCCGTGGTCTATGTGGCGCTGGACCGACTGCGCGCGCGTGTGCAGCGCTGGGCGCGCTGGCGCCGCCACCCGGCTGGCGGCCCGAAGCCCGCGCTGCAAGGAGATTCCTGATGCACCCCGATAGCTCTTATTTTAATAGCTGTTTGCGCTTATCCAGTAAGCGATGGAAGCCATTTTTGCTCGTTATTTCGGCGCTGCTCACGGCCTGCAGCTCTCCGCCGCCCCATGAGCGCCCGGCGCTCGACGTGCCCACCGCCTTCAAGCAAGGCGTGCAAGGCAGCGCCGTGTGGCAAACCGCCCAGCCGCAAGACAGCGTGCCCGACGCATGGTGGACGCTGTTCGCCGACCCTGCGCTTGATGCGCTGCAAGAGCGCGCCGCCAGCGGAAACCAGAACGTGGCTTTGGCCGTGGCCCGGCTGCGCGCCGCGCGCGCCGCACTCGACAACGCTGGCGCCGCCGGCCTGCCCAGCCTGGGCGCCACGGCCAGCAGCGCACGCTCGCGCAGCGGCACCACCGTCGATGAAAGCGCCCAGGCGCGCACCCGCAACAGCCAGGCCCTGGGCCTGAATGCCAGCTGGGAGCTGGACCTGTGGGGGCGCCTCTCGGGCGGGGTGGATGCCGCGCGCGCCAGCGTAGAGGCCAGCGCCGGCGACCTGGCCGCCATGCGCCTGTCGGTGCAGGCCACGGTGGCGCAAACCTACTTCGCGCTGCGCGCCGCCGAGGCACAGGCGAAGCTGCTCGCCGACACCCTGGCCGCCTACGAGCGCAGCTGGGAGCTCACGCGCAACCGCCAGCGCGCGGGCGTGGCCTCGGCGGCCGACGTGGCGCAGGCCGAGGCGCAATACAAGTCCACCCAGGTGCAGCTGCTGGAGGCGCAGACCAGCCGCGCCCAGCTGGAGCACGCGCTGGCCGCGCTCACCGGCCAGGCCCCGGCCGCGCTCAGCCTTCCCGCCACGGCCGCGCTGCCCGCGCCGCCCGCCGTGCCCGCGCAACTGCCCTCGCGCCTGCTGGAGCGCCGCCCCGACATCGCCGCCGCCGAACGCCGCGTGGCGGCGGCCAACGCGCAGATCGGCGTGGCGCAGGCTGCGTTCTTTCCGGCGGTCACGCTGTCGGGCGCGGCGGGTTATCGGGGCGCGGAGCTGTCCAATTTGCTGAACGCTCCCCACCTCTTCTGGTCGCTGGGCCCCGCGTTGGCCGTCTCCCTTTGGGATGGCGGCGCCCGCAGCGCCGCCGTCGAATCGGCCCGCGCCACGCACGACCAGGCCGTGGCCAGCTACCGCCAGACCGTGCTGACCGCGCTGCAGGAGGTGGAAGACAACCTTGCCGCCGCCACCGCGCTGGAGCGCGAACAGCAACTGCAGGCCGAGGCCGTGGCCGCCGCCCAGCGCGCGCTGGATGTGGTGAGCAACCAGTACCGCGCGGGCACCGTGGGCTATCTGAACGTGCTGAGCGCGCAGACCACCGTGTTGTCAGCCCGGCGCAACCTGATTGACGTGCGCAGCCGCAGGCTGGCAGCGGTGAACACGCTGCTCAAGAATGTGGCGGGGAGCTGGTTGGACGGGTGAGGGGCGGAGTTTTGGGACAGGCCCAACGCAAATAAAAGTAGCTGCCGGCGATTGACGGATAAGCGTTTGCAGCGGTTTTTGCACTGTTTCTTGCAGGCGTGCAGGTACCCGCCGAGCTTGGCCCCGGTGCGCTTGTGTGCAAGGCGTTCCAGGCCAGCCGTCAGGTGATAATTTGCCCTTTTTGCCAGCCCGAAGGGCTTAAAGGACGTACGCGTGGACATTGTTTTGCTGGTCAAGGCCGCCATCATGGGTGTGGTCGAGGGCCTGACCGAGTTTCTTCCCATCTCTTCTACTGGTCACCTGATTCTTGCGGGGTCGCTGCTGGGTTTTGACGATGCCAAGGCCCAGGTGTTCGACATCGCCATCCAGACGGGCGCCATCTTTGCCGTCATCCTGGTGTATTGGCAAAAAATCCGCGCCACGCTGGCGGCCCTGCCTACCGAGCGGCAGGCACAGCGTTTTGCGCTCAATGTGCTGATTGCCTTTGTGCCGGCGGTGGTGCTGGGGCTGCTGTTTGGCAAGGCCATCAAGGCCAACCTGTTCACCCCCGTGGTGGTGGCCAGCACCTTCATCATTGGCGGCTTCATTATCTTGTGGGCCGAACGCCGCCCTGCTGCGGCCACCCGCATCCAAGAGGTGGAAGACATGACTGCGCTGGATGCCCTCAAGGTGGGCCTGGTGCAGTGCCTGGCCATGGTGCCGGGCACCAGCCGCAGCGGCGCCACCATCATTGGCGGCATGCTGCTGGGCCTGTCGCGCAAGGCCGCCACGGATTTTTCGTTTTTTCTGGCCATTCCCACGCTGATTGGTGCGGGGGCGTACAGCCTGTACAAGGATCGTGCCTTGCTGTCGGCGGCCGACATTCCGCTGTTTTCCGTGGGGCTGGTGTTCTCCTTCATCAGCGCCTGGCTGTGCGTGCGCTGGCTGTTGCGCTACATCAGCACCCACAGCTTTGTGCCGTTTGCGTATTACCGCATCGCGTTCGGGGTGGTGGTGCTGGTTTCGGCATGGACTGGCCTGGTGCAGTGGGCCGGCTGATAATGGCGCCATGACCTACCTGCCGCGCCGTCCTTCGGGCCTTCCTTTGGGCCTTTGGGGCTGCGCTGTCTGCACTGTCTTGTGGGGCCTGGGCGCCGGTCTGCCCGCCATGGCCGAGGATGTGCCGCCCGCCGTCAACCCAGACGGCTCCCCCAAGCTCAACTATGTGCTGGGCGCCGTGGTGAGCAACGGCCCGGACTACGCCGGCGGCGATGGCCGTTCGTCCCACCTGAGCCCGTCATGGGCGCTGGAATACGGTCGGTTTCGCCTGAGCACCTCGCGCGGCAGCACCCTCATGGGCCATGGGCTGGAGCAGCGCGAATCGGGCGCCACCGCCATCCTGGCCGAAAGCGACCGGTTCAGCCTGAGCGCATCGCTGCGCCTGGACAGTGGTCGCGATAGCAGTGATGCGCCGCGGCTCTCCGGCCTGCCCGATGTGCGATCCACCCTGCGCGCCCGGGTCAGCGCGGGCTATGCCATCACGCCCCGATGGTCGGTGGGTGCAGGGCTTTCGCAAGACATCCTGGGGCGCGATGGGGGGGCGCAGCTGAACACCAGCGTGTCCTATACCCTGCCCGTCACGCAGCAGACCCGCATGGTTTTTGGCGCCGGCGCCAGTTTTGGCGACCGCACCTACCTGCGCGCCCGGTTTGGCGTGCCCGCAGTGGCGGGCGGCGCTGGGGCAGCCCGCCTGCCCGCGTACGAGCCCGGTGGCGGTCTCTACAGCGTGGACCTGGGCGTGGATGTCATGACGGCGCTCAACCGCCATTGGGTGGTGTGGGGCGGCGTGGGTGTCTCGCAATTGCAGGCAGACGCGCGCCGCAGCCCCCTGACGGTGAAGCCCACCGGCTATAGCGCCTCGGTGGGGCTGGCCTACCGCTGCTGCCGTTGACGCGGCCCGGCGCCGAGCGCGAATGTCGGGCAGCCGGGCGGTCGGCCGACTTCAGTGCGCCGCGCTCGGCAGTGCAGCCAGGTTCAGCAAGGCCGCCTCGATGGCGGCGGCGGTGGCCAGCGGCTGCTCCATCGGGAACAAGTGGCTGCCGTCCAGCATCATGATGCGCCCGCCCGTCACCCGCCGGGTCAGCGCCATGCCCACCTGGCGCATCTCCACCGATGCCAGCCCGCCGATGAATGCCGCCGGGCAGCGCAGCGGGTGGCGGCGCAGCAGGCGGTCCAGGTTGTGCGGCAAGGTGTTGTAGATGGCGGTTTCCACCGCCCGGTCAAAGCCCAGCACCCGGCGCCCGTCCTCGTCGTGCAGGCCGTGCGTGACATAGTCGCGCAGCACCTGCGGGTCCCACTGCGCAAACACCTTTTTCTTGCCAAAGTGCTCCAGTGCCTCTGCAGTGCTGGCCCAGCTCATGCGGCGCTGGCGGCTCACGCGGCCGGGCGACACGGCGCCCACCAGCTGCGTGCGCTTGGCCACGCCCACGGTGGTGGCGCGCCAGCCGCTGATGAGCGGTGAGTCGAGCATCAACACGCCGCGCGCCAGCGTGGGGTGCTGCGCCGCCGCCATCACGCTCAGAATGCCGCCCAGCGAATGCCCCACCAGAAACACCCGCTCGCCCGATTCCGCCACCTGCTGCGCCGCAAAATCAGCCAGCTGCTGCACCAGATGCGGCCAGTTGCTGGTAACCGGGTATTGCGCATCGTGGCCAAAGCGGTCGATGGCGGCCACGTCAAAGCCGCGCTGGCGCAATTGCCCAAAAAGCACGTTGTAGGTGCCCGCCGGAAAGCTGTTGCCGTGCGAGAAAACGATCTTGGCCATCAATCCATCAGGGTGCGGGTGCGGGGCAGGGGCTGTGCTGAGGCTCAGACCAGCTTCTCGCGAAAGTTGGTGATCTTCTTGAGCGGCTTGCTGCGCTCCGGGTTCACCATGATGGGGGCATCGGTCAAGCGGCCGTCCCAGGCCGGGTCTTCGATGCTGTCGAATACCTCGCGCAGCTTTTGCCCCCAGCGGTCATGCAGCATGCGAAAGTAGGGGTTGTTCTCGTCAATGCACGCGATCTTGTCGGTGGTGAAACGGTCCACCTCATACACCACCAGGTCCATGGGCAGGCCCACCGAGAGGTTGGACTTGAGCGTGCTGTCCATCGACACCAGCGCGCACTTGGCCGCCTCGTCAAGCGGCGTCTCGGGCGTCAGCACGCGGTCGAGCACCGGCTTGCCGTATTTCGACTCGCCCACCTGGAAATACGGCGTCTCGGCGGTCGATTCGATGAAATTGCCCGCCGAATACACCTGAAACAGCCGCATGCCCTCGCCCTTGATCTGGCCGCCAAACACCATCGACACATTGAAATCCACCTCTGCGCGCTTGAGCGCCGCGCCATCGCGCTCATGCACATGGCGCACGGCGGCGCCCAGCACGCGGGCGGCGTCGAACATGCTCCTGGCGTTCCAGATGGTGACGGGCTCGCTGTCGGCAGCGTCCTTGATCTGCGTGGTCTGCAAAATCTCGCGCACCGACTGCGAAATGCTCAGGTTGCCGGCCGACAGCAGCACCATGAAGCGATCGCCCGCTTTCTCGTAAACCATGATCTTGCGGAACGAGCTGATCTGGTCCAGCCCGGCATTGGTGCGTGAATCGGACAGGAACACCAGCCCGGCATTGAGTTTGATGGCGACGCAGTACGTCATGGGGAATGCGAGAAAGAGGAAAAGCAGAGAGTGTAGTGCTGCGCTTCAGTGCAGCCTGCGGCCATCAGCGGTGGTGCAGAATTAATATAAAAATAATAGCTGTCAGCGCTTATTCCATAAGCGCTAGAGGCCAATTTTGCTTGAAGTTGAGCAGTTTTGCCGTGGGGCACCCCGGTGCGCCACACCCACTGCGGGCCGGTGCGGGCTCAGGGCGATTGCGCACGCGCCGGGCAGCGCAGGCCGCACAGCCCTATCATCCACTGATTAACTTGCAAGGGTTCCTGCCGTGTTGACCTCTTTGATCTCTTCTGGAACCCGCCGCGCCTGCGTGCTGGCCCTGGCTGCCGCCCTGGCTGCCTGCGGCGGCGGTGGTGCCGAAGACACCCCCAACGTTGGCAACCCGCCAGCGCCGCCCACTGTGCCCGCGGGCACCGGGCAACTCCACTCGGCCACCTTGCTGGGCACCATCTCCGCCGTTGACATTGCTGCCGCGCTGTCCTCCGAAGAATCGCTGGCCGAAGACGTGGTGCCGCGCTACGCCGTCACCTCGTACCGGCTTGAATACCTGACCACCGATGCCGATGGCAAAGAGGTGCGCGCCTCGGGCCTCATCAGCGTGCCGCAAAAGGCGGCCGGCGCCAAAAGCCCGGTGCTGAGCTACCAGCACGGCACCATCTTCAAGGACGCCGAGGCCCCCAGCAACAACGCCGTGGCGTCTGAGGTGTCGGTGGTGTTGGCGTCGCTGGGTTACATCGTGCTGGCGCCCGACTACGTGGGGTTTGGCGCCTCCAAGGGCACGCCCCACCCCTACCTGCTGTCGGCGCCATCCGCTGCTGCCACCGTCGACTTTTTGACCGCCGCCCGCACCTGGCGCGGCCAGGCCAACGTGGCCGACAACGGGCAACTCTTCCTCACCGGGTATTCCGAGGGCGGCTACGTCACCATGGCTGCGCACCGTGCCCTGCAGGCCAGCGGCTCATCGCATCTGCAGCAACTGCGCATGGTGGTGCCCGGTGCCGGTCCCTACAACGTGCAAAGCACCATGGACGGACTGGTGGAACTGGTGCGCGACGAGCAGCCCGTGCTGGGCGCACTCATCAACCCCGGCTTCCTGCGCTACCTGGGCGGCAGCGCGCAGCGCGAGGTGCGCCGCCTGCTGTTGCGCGCGCTGTTGCCGGGCGATGCCGACGTCACCTATGACACCCGTTTCATCGACCGCTTCCTGGCCGACGATGTGCAATACATCGCCAACACCAGCAGCGTCCACGACTGGAAGCCCAACCTGCCCGTGCGCCTGTTCCACGGCCAGGAAGACCGCACCGTGCCCTATGCCAGCTCGGTCAACACCCTGCGCGCCATGCAGGCCCGTGGTGCGGGCGAGCTGGTCAGCCTGACCGATTGCCGCGCCCAGCCCTCCGGGCACCTGCAGTGCGTGCCGCCGTTCATCACCTTCATGCTGGGGCAGCTGGCGCCTGTGGCGCAGGATTTGTGATGAGCACGGGCCGGTGACAGGCCACCCGCTGCGGTGCGGCGGGTCTCAAACCTCCCAGAACGCCTCGATCAGCTCGCCCTGCGCATCGAGCAGCCACCACTCGATCACCGCATCGCGCGGGCCCACCCCCAGAACGCTGAACAGACCGCGCGGCGCTGACCGGCGCGGGCAGCGCCACAGCTGGTCACCTGGCTGCGCCATGGCCAGCACCTTGGCGCGAATGGTGGGCGGCACCTCGGGGCTGTGCGGGTCCACCGAGCGGTCTTCGCCATCTGCGATGTCGTGTGGTGTGGCGGCGGTCGGGCGCATGTCGGTTTCCTTCAGGGGGCTGCGTTCAAGGTGTTCCTATTCGGCGCAGCGTGCACCGCCTGCCGGTTGCGCAATGAATGTGCTGACAGTCGCTGGGCGAATCTAGAAAAGGCCTGCAGGTTTCGTCGGCATGTTGCCATGCAAGCGGCCCGCAAGATCAATGTTGTGACCGGTCGTTCCGGTGGGAGTGGCGTAAAACTCCATCGGATCAATCGCTTCTTTGACTTCGCTCGCCATGCCAAACAGCTTTTCTGCACCGAGCCAGCGGGAGCCGTTTGCCATGGTGACGCGATACCGCCCCAACGGTACATGGAGGGATGCTGTTTCGCCAGCACGGATGGGAATGAGCACTACCGGCTTGCCGCTGTGCCATTCATCCAGCCGCACCACATGGTGCAACCCGGAACGGATGGGGGCCTTGATGGTGAGCGGGGCGGTGGCTTGTCCACCGGTTTGGATATACCACCGTGCCGCGCCCGTTGGCGGGAAGGGTTGGGCCTTTTCCCGTTCCAAAAAGTACTTGAAACCAACGAACAGCAGCCCCAGCACGGCAACCCACACAAACGCCTTTAACCACGAAGGCAGCGAATTCGTCCGCAGTGAATGCAGAGTGCCACGGTTGCGGCGTTCGCGCATGTAATCTCGATCGGCAAGGCCCATGAAAAATCCTTTTGTTGCTGGCTTGTTGACGCAATTGTGCTAAGGCTACGCTGAACAAGCCGTCGAAAATTTCCGCGCAAACCTGGATGACGCAGTTTTTTGGACTTTTATGCCTCTCGCGCGGCCCATTTGGGCAGTTCGCGGGGCGCTGAGGCCCGATTTCCGCCCTT
>NZ_QOZT01000108.1:0-10925 GCF_003345135.1 Acidovorax sp. BoFeN1 | reverse complement strand
CGCCCAGGGGGCTGCAAGGCCTAACGCTTGGCAAAACAATGCTTCTTGCATCGGAACGGCTCCTGTTCAGGGGGTGTCAACAGATTTTTTTGAACTGTAGCGCTCCACCCGAAACGGAAGAGAGCCTGTTTCATCCCAAATCAGCGCACCGTATCGGGCAGCTCGATTTTCACTTCGAGCACTTCCAGGTTGTCCTGGCGCTCCAGGTGCACCTTGAGGTCGTCGGGGTTGATCTTCACGTATTTCGAAATCACCGCCACCAGTTCGCGCTGCAGCGCGGGCAGGTAGTCGGGCTCGGCGGCGTTGCGGCCGTTGCGTTCGTGCGCCAGGATGATCTGCAGGCGCTCTTTGGCGACGCTGGCGGTCTTCTTCTTTTCGCCCAGCAGGAAAGACAGGAATGACGCCATGGCTTATTTGCTCCCGAACAGGCGTTTGAAGAAGCCGGGCTTCTCGGCTTCGATGAAGCGCAGGGGCTTGTCCTCGCCCAGGAAGCGGTCGATCACGTCCTTGTAGGCCTCGGACACATCGCTGCCCTGGGCGTGGATGGCGGGGGAACCCTGGTTGGACGACTGCAGCACCACTTCCGACTCCGGAATCACGCCGATCAGCTTGATGCGCAGGATGTCCTGGATGTCCTCCAGGCTCAGCATCTGGCCGTCCTGTACGCGGCTGGGGTTGTAGCGCGTGATGAGCAGATGCTCCTTGATGGGCTCGCCGCCTTCGATGGCGCGCCGGGTCTTGCTGCCCAGCATGCCCAGGATGCGGTCGGAGTCGCGCACGCTGGACACCTCGGGGTTGGTCACCAGCAGCGCCTCGTCGGCAAAGTGCATGGCCATGAGCGCGCCGCTTTCAATGCCGGCGGGCGAGTCGCAGATGATGTATTCAAAGCCCATGCTGGCGAGGTCGGTCAGGATCTTCTCGACGCCTTCCTGGGTCAGCGCGTCCTTGTCGCGCGTCTGGCTGGCGGCCAGCACGAACAGGTTGTCGCACTGTTTGTCCTTGATGAGGGCCTGGTTCAGGTTGGCCTCGCCCTGGATCACGTTGATGAGGTCATACACCACGCGGCGCTCGCAGCCCATGATGAGGTCGAGGTTGCGCAGGCCGACATCAAAGTCGATCACGGCAGTCTTGTGGCCGCGCAGGGCGAGGCCGGAGGCAAAGCTGGCACTGGTGGTGGTCTTGCCCACGCCACCCTTGCCGGAGGTCACGACGACGATTTTGGCCATGTGTGCTGATTCTCTGTGGGGTTGATACGAATGAAATAGGGACTCAGACGAGCGGCTCGATGATGAGCTTCTCGCCATCGAGCCGCACCTGGGCCGGCTTGCCACGCACGTCGGCGGGCAATTCGGTCTCGGTGGTGCGGTAGATGCCCGCGATGGAGACCAGTTGCGGCTCCAGGCAGGTCGAAAAAATGCGGGCCTCGGTGTTGCCGCGCGCCCCGGCAATGGCACGGCCGCGCAGCGGGGCATAGACGTGGATATTGCCGTCGGCAATGACTTCGGCGCCAAAGCTGACTACGGCCATTACCACCAGGTCGGCACCCCGCGCATACACCTGCTGGCCTGAGCGCAGGGGTTTGTCGACCACCACGGTGCCGGGGCCGGGCATGGGCACTTCGCGCACGACCTCGTGCACCACTTCCACCTCGCGGATGACCTCGCGCACTTCGGGTGCGGGCGCTTCGGCGCGCGCGGGCGGGGCATCGGGCGCTGCGGCCAGGCCAACGGCGCACGCGGCCTTCATCTGGGCCGCACTGCCGCCGCGAACGGCCACGGGCAAGGTGCTGTGGCGGCGCAACTGCGCCGTGATGGCGGCAAAGTCGATGGGCTCTGGCGCTTCGCGCACCATGGCCAGGTCGATAAGCACCGGGTCGTTATCGAAAAAGCCCGGGGCATCGGCCACGCGCTCGGCCAGATCGGCGGCAAACTGCGCGGCGTCGGTGGTCTTGAGCACCACGGCCACCACGGGCAGAGAGGCGCTTTTGAGATCAAAGCTGGTGCGGGCTTGCGCCGCCGTTTCAAAGGCCATGAATGGATTGCAGGGATGAAGGGCGCGCCACCGGGCGCCGGGCAGGCACACCGCGGATGGGGCCAAAAGGGCAAAGTGTACTGTGCAGCACCCTGCAAAACCGTAACGCTCGGTGCATGCCGCCTCAACGGCGGGGTTCGTGCTGCCATTGCGGCAGGCGGGCGCCGCAATGCATGCAGTGCAGCGCCTCGGGCAGATGCCCTTCGGTCAGGCATTCGTGGCAGGTGCGGGTGGTGGGCACCGGCGTTGCAGACAGGCGCTGCGAGGTCATCTCGGCGGTGACGATGCCGGTGGGAACAGCCAGCGTGCCCCAGCCCAGCAGCATCATCACCGAGGCGATAAAACGCCCCAGCTCGGTTTTGGGGGTGATGTCGCCAAAGCCCACCGTGGTCATGGTGGTAATGGCCCAGTAAACCGACGTGGGAATGGTCGAAAAACCGTTCTCCGGCCCTTCCACCACGTACATCAGCGTGCCCATGACCAGCACGATCATCAGCACACCGGAGATGAACACGATGATCTTGCGGGCGCTGGCCTGCAGGGCCTGGCCCAGGCCCCGGTACTCGGTCAGGAACGAGGTGAGCTTGAACACCCGAAAGATGCGCAGCAGGCGCAGCACACGCACATCGATCAGTGCGTGCGCGCCCGGCAGCAGCAAGGCCAGGTAGGTGGGCAGCAGGGCCAGAATGTCCACCACGCCAAAAAAGCTGGTGGCATAACGCAGGGGTCGCCGCGTGCAGGCCAGACGGGCCAGGTATTCAATCGTGAACAACGCGGTAAAGCCCCACTCTGCCCAGGTGAACTGCCGCTGCCAGCGATCGTGCAGCGCGGGTACGCTGTCGGCCACCACCACGGAGATGCTCAGCAAGATGGCGACGATCAGCGTCACATCAAACAGACGACCGGCGCGTGTGTCGGCCTCGAAGATGGTGGTGTACAGGCGCAAACGCCAGCCCTGCAGCGGGACATCGGGGTTGGGGGAAGCCAGGGGCATGGAGCGGCGGTGCGTCAATGGATGAAATGAACGGGCGTGAGGGTTGCCACTGTAGTACGTTGCCATTCACCGGCCACCACCCGGCTGCCGGACAGGGCCCTGACCATAATCAGCGCATGCCTCAGCCCACCACCCGCAAAGCCCATCTCGACTCGCTGGCGGTCTGCCTTTTGCTGGCCTGCTGCATGTTCTGGGGTTTCCAGCAGGTGCTGGTCAAGGCCACGGTGGCCGAGGTGGCGCCGGTGTTCCAGGCGTTTGTGCGGTTTGCGCTGGCCACGGTGGCAGTTGCGGTCTGGTGCATGTGGCGCGGGGTGCAGCTGTCCAGCGCCGCGGAGCCCGCGGGTGCCCTGCGCGCCGGGCTGCTGGCGGGCGTGCTGTTTGCCGGCGAATTTGCCTGCATCTACCTGGGCCTGCAGTACACCACCGCCTCGCGGCTCACGGTGTTTCTGTATGCCGCGCCGTTCTGGGTGGCCGTGCTGCTGCCGCGCTTCATCCCGGGCGAGGGCCTGAAGGGCTGGCAGTGGCTGGGCCTGGCCGCCGCCTTTGTGGGCGTGGGCCTGGCCCTGGGCGACGGGCTGCTGGGCCCCGCCAATGCGGCGCTGCCGCAGGCGTGGCTGGGTGATCTGCTGGGCCTGACGGCGGGCCTGATGTGGGCGCTGACCACGGTGGTCATCCGCACCACGCCGCTGGCGCGCGTGGCGCCCGCCAAGCAGCTGCTCTACCAGGTGGGGGTGAGCGCCGTCGCGCTGCCGTGGCTGTCGCTGGCGCTGGGAGAGCCGTGGAACTGGCAGTTCAGCGCATTTGCCTGGGGCTCGCTGCTGGTGCAGGCGCTGGTGGGTGCGTTTGTGAGCTACCTGGCGTGGATGTGGATGCTGGCGCACTACCCGGCCACGAAGATCTCGGTGTTTGTGTTTCTCACCCCCGTGTTTGCGCTGCTGTTTGGCGCCTGGTGGCTGGGCGAGCCCATCACCGCAGGGCTGGTGGCCGCGCTGGTCCTGGTGGCGGCGGGCATCGTGCTGGTGAACCGGCGGCCCGCAGCGGGGGGCTGATTCAGGAATAATGGTCAAAAATGGGTTTTGCGCTTATCCATCAAGCGCCAGTAGCTATCTTATTTATAGTAATTTATTCATCGCTGCGCATCCACCGCGCCGTGCCCGACACACGGATGGAGCTGCCGGGCACCGGCCCGATCTCGGCCCGCAGGCGTGACCGCATGCCCATGTCTTCGCCCTGCACGACGTCGATGGCCCCGCCATGGGGCCAGCCCAGGTCGCGCAGGTAGCCCGCCAGCGCCGCCGTGGCAGCGCCCGTGGCGGGGTCTTCCAGCACCCCGCCCGAGGCAAATGCGTTGCGCGTGTGAAAGAGCTGGTCTGACTCCACCACCACCAGCACCACCGTGACCAGGCCGGATGCCAGCATCAGCGTGCGGCCCGCGTCCAGCGCGTAGTGCATGGCCGCCAGCCGTGCGCGGCTGCGCAAGGCCAGCACGGCGTGGTCTGCACCGCCGTGGATGAGCGCAGGCGGGATGCGGGGGTCGAGGTCGCCAAATGCCAGGCCAAACAGCGCGAGGAGGCTGTCCAGCAGGCCGGCAGGCAGCGGCCCGCTGCGTGTGGGGGGCGACAGCAGTGCGGCCTGCACCAGGTCGCCGCTGCCGCGGCCTTCCACCGTGATGCGGGCGTGGGAGAGCGCCAGGTCAAACACCCCGTCGCCCTCACGCCGCGCCAGCGCTGCGCCCAAGGCAATGGTGGCGTGCCCGCAAAAGGGCACCTCGGTTTCGGGGGAGAAGTAGCGCACGCGCCAGCCGCCGCTGCCCTGCGGCGCCGCAAATGCGGTTTCTGAAAACCCCACCCCGGCTGCGATGCGCTGCATCTCGGCAGGCGGTGGCAAGGCATCGCCTGTCCACACCCCGGCGGGGTTGCCGCCCACGGGACCATCGGAAAAAGCAGCGATTTTCTGCAGCGGCATGGTGGCGCCTCAGAGCTTGGGAATCCTGATGCGGCTGATCATCAGCGAGCCCGACACCGCAAACACCAGCACCACCGGGTGCAGCACAAAACCACCCAGCATCACCTGGCCAAACCACAGGTTCTCGCGCACGGCGCCCAGGTAGGCTGCCAGTGCCATGAGCCCCACCAGCACGATGGAGGTGGGGATGGGCGTGCCCTCAAAGTATTTGACCTTGCCATCGTCGCCCGACAGCGTTTCGGCCGTGACGTTGTAGCGCGCCAGGCGCGACACGCCGCAGGCAACAAAATAGGCCAGCACGATGCGGTCATAAAGCCCCTGCATGCCGCAGCCATAGGCAATGATGGCAGGCGCCACGCCAAACGAGATGACGTCGGCCAGCGAATCGAGCTCGCGGCCCAAGGCCGAGCTTTTCTGGCGCCAGCGCGCAATGCGGCCATCGAACACATCAAAGATCAGCGCGGCCAGCACCAGGGCGCAGGCAAAGTAGATGTGCACCACATCGCTGGTCTCCAGGTACGACATCACCGAGAACAGGGCTCCCACGCCACAAACCGCGTTGCCCAGCGTGAACCAGTCCGCCAGGTGGAACTCGCGGATCATCGAAAAGCGTTTGGGCGGGGGGGAAGAATTCATCACAGTGCGCTCCTGGGTGGTTAAACCGGTGCAAGCCCTCTTTGGGAGGCGAAAGGTCCTGAACTGGTTCCAAGAGGGGGCGGCCACCTGCTGCGCCGGCCGCAGCCCCAAGGTTCGCACCATTATGAAGGGCGGCAGGTGTCGGGGCTTTCTGCCAATGGCCGCGCGGCAGCGCAAAAGCGGGCGAGTGTCCAGCCTGGCCCCGGGAAGAGCCTAGGAACGCACATGGCGATCGTGGCATGGCCTGTTCGTGCGGCGTGGCCCCGCCAGACCACCCCGGGGCCATCAGGGGCACCGGGTCTGGACGGTACTTCAGCCAAGAGACAAAGATGTGCCGCAACTCTCACAAAAGGCATCAGCGTCAGCATGCGGCGCGCGACAGGTCGGACAATTCTGTTGCCGAGCCGCGCTCTTTTGAGTACGAGTTGACTTACCGCCACCAACATCTAAACGGCCATCTGCCGGGGCAGCGGAGGCACCAGCGGCCTGCAAGATGACACCGACAAGGGATTCCGCAGACAACGCGCCATGTGCACTGGTGGCAGCACCCAAATGATTCAGCGCACCCAGCCCCGCCATGCGTTGGGCATCTTCCGCCGCCCGTGGAGCCACCACGATGCTTTGCTCTCCGGCAAACTGCCGCACCAGATTTTTCAGGTACTGTGCCTCTTCTGGTCGGCTCACCATCCCTGTGATGGCGCGTTCCATCACGCTGCCATGGCTCTGATGGCCAAAGACCACACTGCGCAACTCCATCACCCATACACGCAGTGTCATGTTCTCAACGTTGATGACATCGCGCTCAGTAAAAACACGGTCTTGCAAGCGGTTGCCGATATCGATTTTGGACCGGATAAAGCTGCCCTCCATCTCCACCCAGGTCAAAGTAGATTCGAAGTCAAACCGCCCCCAAAGGGTGTGTGCATTGCGAAACGCGTAGCCACCAACCGCTACCAGCGACAAACCCAGCGATGCAAATCCCAAAACGGGTCGCCAGTCTCTCAAGGGATCAAACTGGACAGCAAATACCACCAGCGCCATAGCACCCGCGAGCGTCAGCGCCACACCCAGCACGTCAATCACCATCAGCCAGAAAAACCGAGGGTAAGCCTGCACCACAGACCAGTCCATCTTGCTAAACGCCCGCGGCGCCATCGGTTGGCTTTCTTCCAGCAATTGCGCTTTGAAGTTTCCAGTGCCTTCGTTCAAGGCAATATCGGGAAGCACTCGCGCATACCGCCGGTTTGGGATGCGATGCACCCAATTGCGCTGCATTTCACGGTCCAATTCCTGCATGAGCAGGTTCGGGTCGCTGTTGAAACTGACACGGTCCTGGGTATCGACCTTGCTGACTGGTGGTGGCAGGTCGATGTGGCGCTGCACGGCAATGAAAAACACCACCTCAATGACGACCAATGCCAATAGGATGATGAACGCTTGTGTACCAAAAGTCGCCCACGAAAGGTCAGGCAGCGCGTTCTGGAAGAACCCCAAAATTACCGGCCCGAGGACGGCCAACAAGACCAGGAGCACGACCTGTGTAAGGTTAAAGCTGACTTTGGCTCTCACTCCATTGCCCGAGATGGGCTTGACCGCCATGAACACCACCAGCGCGAGGAAGAAAGCACCAACCGCCCCCTGCACAGGCGAGCCCCAGGTGAAAAGCATGGCCACGAGCATGATCACCAACAGAAAGGCGTAGGAGGCCAAATTGGAGAACCGGCTCTGCAATACGTTCTGGATGTACGCCGGCGCGGTTATGAGGTTTTTAATCAGGGAGTACAGCACGCCGTTGAGCGCCCCGCTAGGGATGGCAAACTCCAGCGCGCCTTGGCGCACGGTCTGCATCAGACTCTTGGCGGCGTTGGAGAGGCCCATCTGATCGGCTTGAAGCTCAGTGGCCAAGCCCGCTGGCTGGCCACGGCCAAAAAATACCCGCAACTGCTGACCGATGCGCACGAAATTCCAGGCCGACAACACGAAAAGCCCCACACCCAATGCAACCGGCACCACAAAACTGCCCAACGCTTGGACCACAAGGTGTTTACGGGCCAGAAACATCAACGCTACGGAACAAACCAGTAAGATGCTCGCGCGAACACCCCACAGAATATTTTCGATACGGTAGGGATTGGGGAAATCAAGCTGCGCTTGTTCGGAGCTGTATTCGTAGGACATGGAAAACGGTTCGAGGTACCAAAAAATACGGGGCGGAGTTATTGCACGCGTTTGTAGGTAAGTTGGAAAATACCCAGATCAACAATGGCTGTATTCTTGTCGCGCATTTCAAAAATATAGCTTTCTGCCGTTCCTTCAGGCGTCACTTTTACGCGATTACCATTCACCTCGAAATTACATTTGATCGATGCGCCGCCCATCTCCATGGTGTCGCTGGTGAAAGTAAACGACACTCCCAAACTCGCGGACTGGCCAGCACTACCGAACGGCCCAAAACTTCCGGTATCCATGTGCCATTTGCCCTGCAGCGGGTGCCCACCGAAACTGAATAACTTAGCAAGGCCCGCAAACAAACCACCGCCCATTGCCGCTGACACAGTCTTGCCCTGGCCTGCACTTGCGCCCTGTGCCGAAGCGTATTGCTTTTCGAGTTCCGCCTTGTACACGGGGCCGGTCGCCCATTGGCCATCGCGCAAGCCGAACACATCAGGCACCTGCTTTTGCAGCTTGCCATCTTGGAATTTCCAACCCGTTAGCTGTCCGAGCAGCTCGCTTTGCACGTTGGCCTTTTCCAACCAAGGCGCCGCATCCGTGGCCTGCAGCACCAGCTTGGCCGCAACCGTGTGCAGCTTGGGCGTTGCCGCATTGTCCAGGGCTTTTTCGCTGGGCTTCTGGATGTCAACAATGTCTGTTATTTCAACGCCCTTTGCCAGACACAAGCGTCCACCATCGCGCCATTTCACGAGTTCTGGCGTCGCCGCGTATTGGATAAGGGGGCTGGCGAAATAACCACCGCCCATCACAACCGTCCCCGGGCTATACAGCCCGGCCTCCACCAACGTGTTGAGCCAGTTTTGCGTGCGTGTGTCGTGTCGCGCGGCGTTGAATTTATCCACGCCGTAGTCCATGTTCGACAAACAAAGCTGCCTTTTCGAGCGCTGAAGCAGACCCTCGCCATGTCCCGCCTTTGCCGCGGCCAATAGCCGTGCACTGGTAGGCGCAGGCGGTGTCAACGCAAAGTAGGCAGCGGCAACGCCAACCACGAGCAAACTGCCCAACGCAACCGACGCATACAGTATCTTTTGAGACCCCAAAGCCAGACGCTGCGCCCCCCCCTCAAGCGGTCGCTGCGGAACCTCGTGCTTGCGTAACGCAGCGCCACAGTGTTCGCAAAACGCTTCCGTATCAGCATTCGAAGTGCCGCATTTCGTACAGAAAATAGCCATGGTTTACACCGCGCGTCTGAGAGTGCCGCGAAAGTTATTTGAGCTTGTGCCCGCAACTGCCACAAAACAGATCGTCGGCATGGATGCCTTCGTGGCACTGAGGGCAATGCACAGCGGTCTTGGCGGCGGGGGATGGCACCGCGCCAGCCACCGGTGCGGTGGCCGCCTGCGGCATGGCCTGACGCGCGCGCTCAGCTGCCATGCGCGCGCGCTCCTGTGCCTCACGGGCTTTTTGCTTGGCTTGCTCCAGATGCGTCTCCAGGGCCCCCTGACTCGCCGCAATGTCCAGCCCAGCAGTAGCAGACAAGTACACCAGATTGACACCCATGATGAGAACCTGAAACATAAGGGTGGTGGCGACGCCGAAGATCAGTCCAGTAGCGAGCATGCCGGCATACAAGTGCCCACCGCCACCGCCCATGTCCATTCCCCCGAGAATGCCCACGATGGAAGACATGCCGCCCCCCAGCATACCGGGGCCGACGATGGCGGCAGCCAGTCCGGTCATGAGTCCATATCCGGGGAAAAGCGCTGCCAGCAATAGCAGGGCAATTACCGACATCACCACATACAAGCCGAGCAGCAGCGCTACGACCTGGATAAGGCGAGTTCGTGCCACTGCGTATACCAGCGATAAAGACTCCTTGAACGAGCGCCCATCCCAGACCGCTGGTGTGAACAACGGCACGGCGACCCATGTGATCGCCGTGAAGGTCACCCCGGTCAGCACCACTAGCACAGGGTGCGCCACAAACAGCAGCAATGGCCCGATACCTGGCAATTTGCAGACAAAATACACCAGCGAAGCCACCATCGTCAGGCCCAGGGCCAGTCCCAAAAGCACCAGGGCAAAGCCGATGAATTTGGGCAGGCACGTCAGGCCAAACAGCAGGGCGTCCACCATGGAGCGCGGCTCGATCGCCTTGGCCCGGTCCATCAACATCACGCCCGCACCCGAAAAGCCAGCGGCCACGACGACCACCACAAGCAACGCGATAAAAGCCGAAATGAGCGCCCCCGCTCCACCTCCCAGTCTGAAAGCCAGAAATTGGCCCGCCACCATAAGTAGCCCGGCAGCGACAAGCGTCAGGAATCCGAGCAACATGGGACGCCACTGCGTGAGCCCTTCGGCTGCGCGCAGTAACTGCGAAAAATCAATGCGCGGCGCGCTTGTCGGTTGACCCATATTCCGCCCTCTTGAGATTGATGTAGTTTAAAAAAGTCGCGCTTCAGGCACGAATTCACAGAAACAGCGACCGACGGAGCCGTTTTGCATGGGATATGCGTGCCCGGCTATGGGCGGCAATACGGCACGCAACGGATGTAACCGTTAGACCTCTGTTTGCAGTCTGCCGGCCTTGACTGTGATGCGCTCAACGCCTTTCGGTACTGAATCATCAGCAACCTTGGACACCGTGATGGTGTTGCCCTTGCTGGTTTGCACAGTCCCGCTGGTCGCGGCGACTTTGCGGGCTCTGGCATCGACCGGCGTCAACGCGACAACAATTTCCGAAGAGCCGCGCTCGTCAGCCACACGCTGGGCCAAAGTCTTGAGCTTGTCCATGGCAGCGTCATGCTCAGGTGTGCCTTTGGCGGACAGCGGAATGTCCAGGCTGACTGACTCGAAAGCTTGATATTTTTTGGTTTCACGCGTGTTCTTGTCGGTGACGACCACTTCCTTCGTTTTCACATCGCTGGCACGCACTTTCTGCCAAGCAGGCAATGCAGCGAAAGCCGCCACCGCTTCATTTCTCGCCTGCTCTGCGGCGGCAATTTCTCCCTGCCGTGCTTTTTCAAAGCCCACGAAGCCACCCACCGCAGCACCCACGGCGCAACCCACTGCTGCATTGCCCCCCCCAAGCTTGGCCAACAAGGCCTGTCTCTTATACACCTCT
>NZ_QOZT01000107.1:0-11414 GCF_003345135.1 Acidovorax sp. BoFeN1 | reverse complement strand
AACAGGACAGTGAAACGACTTTGCGCCGATGATAGTGCGGGTTCCCGTGTGAAAGTAGGTCATCGTCAGGCTCTTACAGCCCAGCAACGCCCCCCTCTGTGATCAGAAGGGGGCGTTTCTGCTTTGGAATTGCCAAAACACTGCACAACAAACTCAATGCCTGCCAAGTTACCCGGCAAACGTCGTATCCGGTGAGTCTGCTTTGCACCTTATCGCCGTGGGAGCTCGGGTCGCTGGCCGCTAGATCGCCCAAGCGGTGGTGTTCATGCTGGCAAGCCGTTTACGCCAGCGTGTATTTGAAAGAGGCGGCAGTGGTAGTCAAATCGCCTATGGTCCAAGTTGCGGTACTATTGACGTTAACGTAAACGTCAGACAGCGTTGCACAGTGGCCATCGTTTGCAGCAGGAAGTTTCCTGCCCAAAGCGGCACTGCAATGCTGCGCCACCATGGCTCACACCTACACCATCAGTGATCTTGCCAAAGAGTTTGATCTCACCACGCGCGCCATTCGTTTCTATGAAGATATGGGTCTATTGCAGCCCGAGCGCAATGGACCTGCGGGTCGCAGCCGGGTTTACAGCGCGCGGGACCGCACGCGCCTGCGCCTGACGTTGCGAGCCAAGCGTCTTGGCCTGTCATTGAGCGAGGCCAAGGAGATCATTGATCTCTACGACAGCCCGCGAGATACCGGTGTGCAATTGCAGAAATTTCTGGATGTTCTCGTCGTTCACCGGCGGCAACTCGAAGACCAGCTGGCTGACCTTCAGGCGAATCTGGAAGAAGTTCAAGAGCACGAAAAGGAAGCGCGGGTATTGCTGCGAGCCATGGAAAACCAAAAATAGTTGATAATTGACGTTTACGTAAACGTAAATCAGGAGTGAGTGTGAGCACAACCCCTTTCGAGGTCAAGGCGCCAGGCTACGTCGCTCGGATTCACGACAGTTTTGCGCTGCAAGGGGCCATGCAGACCCTTGGTGCACGCCTCGGTCTTGTTGCTCCCGGTGCTGTGAATATTGAACTGGATTGGGCCGCAGGTCTGACCCAGCAGCACGGCTTTTTGCACGCGGGCATGGTGGCCACCGCCCTCGATTCAGCCTGTGGCTACGCCGGATTGACCTTGATGCCAGAAGAAGCGGCTGTCCTCACCATCGAGTTCAAGATCAACCTTCTGGCGCCTGCCCGTGGCGAGCGCTTTCGCATGGAGGGCCGGGTGCTCAAGCCTGGCCGCACCATCACTGTTTGCGAAGGGCGCGCCTACGCGCTCGATGGCACCCACGAAAAGCTGGTGGCCACCATGGGCTGCACGCTGATGGCAGTAACTGGCCGCGAAAACATCCGTCATTGAAAAACCATACCGTTCCATCCATCCGAGGAGACATTCATGAGCGTTCCCGCCAACATTCCAGGCCTCAACTTCCAGCTGGGAGACGATATTGACGCATTGCGCGACGCGGTGCGCGATTTCGCCCAGGCAGAAATCGCTCCGCGTGCGGCAGAAATTGACCAGTCCGATCAGTTCCCCATGGATCTGTGGCGCAAGATGGGCGATCTCGGCGTGCTGGGCATCACGGTGCCCGAGCAATATGGTGGTGCTGCCATGGGCTACCTGGCGCACATGGTGGCAATGGAGGAAATCTCGCGTGCCAGCGCATCGGTGGGTCTGTCGTATGGTGCACACAGCAATCTTTGCGTGAACCAGATCAACCGCAACGGCAGCGAGGAGCAAAAAGAAAAATACTTGCCTAAGTTGATCAGCGGTGAACATGTGGGTGCCCTGGCCATGAGCGAGCCCGGTGCAGGCTCGGACGTGATCAGCATGAAGCTCAAGGCCGAGGACAAGGGCGGCTACTACCTGCTCAACGGCAACAAGATGTGGATCACCAACGGCCCGGATGCCGACACCCTGGTGGTGTATGCCAAGACCGAGCCTGAACTGGGAGCACGTGGCGTCACGGCGTTTCTGATCGAAAAGGGCATGCCAGGTTTCAGCATTGCGCAAAAACTCGACAAGCTCGGAATGCGGGGCAGCCATACCGGCGAACTGGTGTTCAACAACGTCGAAGTACCTGCGGCCAACGTGCTGGGCGGCGTGAACATGGGCGCCAAGGTGCTGATGAGCGGCCTGGACTATGAGCGCGCGGTGCTCACCGGTGGTCCGCTGGGCATCATGCAGGCCGTGATGGACAACGTGGTCCCCTACATCCACGACCGCAAGCAGTTTGGCCAGAGCATTGGCGAGTTCCAGCTCATTCAGGGCAAGGTGGCAGACATGTACACCCTGCTGCAGGCCGGCCGCTCGTTTGCCTACACTGTGGCCAAAAATCTCGACATGCTGGGCAGCGAGCATGTTCGCCAGGTGCGCAAGGACTGCGCCAGCGTCATCCTGTGGTGCGCTGAACAAGCCACCAAAATGGCGGGTGACGGCATCCAGATTTTTGGCGGCAACGGCTACATCAACGAGTATCCGCTGGGCCGCCTGTGGCGCGATGCCAAGCTGTATGAGATTGGCGCGGGCACCAGCGAAATCCGCCGCATGCTGATTGGCCGCGAGCTGTTTGCCGAGACTTGCTGAGTATCCGCTCTCCCCTGACGAATCAAGGACAACATGCCTTCAACGATCGACGACCTGTTTGTTCACAACCGTGCCTGGGCAGCCCAGATGGAGCGCGAGCGCCCCGGCTTTTTCACAGGTCTGCTGGCCCAGCAAAAGCCCAAGTACATGTGGATCGGGTGCTCGGACAGCCGTGTGCCAGCCAACCAGATCACGGGCCTGGAGCCTGGTGAGATATTTGTGCACCGCAACGTGGCCAACGTGGTCGTGCCCACTGATCTGAACTGTCTGTCGACCATCCAGTACGCGGTGGATCAGCTGCATGTCGAGCACCTGATGGTCGTCGGCCACTATGGCTGCGGCGGCGTGCTCGCCGCGCTGGAGGGTACACGCGTGGGCCTGGCCGACAACTGGATTCGCCATGTGCAGGACGTGCGTGACCGCCACCGCGATCTGATTGCTGCGACGGCCCCTGAGTCGCGCCATGACGTGCTTTGCGAGCTCAACGCCATCGAACAGGTGATCAACATTGCGCAGACCACTGTGATGCTGGACGCCTGGGGCCGTGGTCAAAAGGTCACCCTGCATGGCTGGTGCTATGGCCTCAAAGACGGGCTCATCAACAACCTGCACATGAGCGTGGACAGCACCGAGGGCCTGGAGTCGCTCTACAAGGCCGCCATCGCAGGGGTCGCGGCGGCCCGTCGGCAGTAATTGCGCAGGTCGGTGCATGTTTCCGCAGCGGCTCGACTCCCCCCAGGCCTACGGCATTGCCAAGGCCATGATGGACGGTTTCAACCGCCATTACCGGCTGTTTCGCACCGAGTCGTCGCGGGCCAAGCACCGTTTTGAAACCGCCGACTGGCACGGCCAGCAGCGGGCGCAGCGCGAGCGCATCGAGTTTTATGACCTGCGCGTGAAGGAGTGCGTGCGACGGCTCGAAAAGGAATTCAGCGCGGGCGCGCAAACCATGGATGTGTGGCACCAGATCAAGCTGCATTACATCGGCCTGCTGGTCAACCACCACCAGCCCGAGCTGGCCGAAACCTTCTTCAACTCGGTCACCACCAAGATCCTGCACCGCACGCATTTTCACAACGACTTCATCTTTGTACGGCCCGCCGTCAGCACCGAATACATCGAAAACGACGAGCCCGCCGCGCGGCCCACTTACCGGGCCTTTTATCCCACGCGCGAAAACCTGCACGAAACGCTGTGCCACATCGTCGAAACCTTTCAGCTCCAGCGGGAGTTTGTGGACCTGCCGCGCGATGCCGGTTGCGTGGTGAGCGCCATGCGCGGCCGGCTCGACAAGGTCAGGCTGCGCGCCAACTTCCAGATCCAGGTGCTCAGCAGCCTTTTTTTCCGCAACAAGGGCGCGTATGTGGTGGGCAAGATCATCAACGGCTTCAACGAAGTGCCGTTTGCCCTGCCCATCCTGCATGACGACGATGGCAGGCTCTTCATTGATGCCGCACTGTTTGGTGAAGACGACCTGCAAATGCTCTTCAGCTTTGCGCGCGCGTACTTCATGGTTGACATGGAGGTGCCCAGCGCCTACGTGCAGTTTCTGCGCAGCCTCATGCCCAGGAAGCCCCGCGCCGAAATCTACAACGCCCTTGGCCTGGCCAAGCAGGGCAAGACGCTTTTTTACCGCGACTTCCTCTACCACCTCAAGCACTCCACCGACAAGTTCCGCATTGCGCCCGGCATCAAGGGCATGGTGATGCTGGTGTTCGATTTGCCAAGCTTTCCGTTCGTGTTCAAGCTCATCAAGGACTACTTCCCGCCTCCCAAGGAAACCACGCGCGAGCAGATCAAGGGCAAGTACCTGCTGGTCAAGCAGCACGACCGTGTGGGGCGCATGGCCGACACGCTTGAATACAGCGAAGTCGCGTTTCCGCGCGAGCGTTTTGACGATGCGCTGATCGCCGAGATCGAGAAATTCGCGCCCAGCCAGCTCGAAATCAGCGACCGCGACGGCGACGGGCACCAGGAAGTCATCATCAAGCACCTGTACATCGAGCGGCGCATGATTCCGCTCAACATTTACCTGCAGGAAGCGTTTGATACCGGCCTTTCCGACCCGCGCGCGCACCAGCAGATGGAGCGCAGCGTCATCGAATATGGCAATGCCATCAAAGACCTGGTGGCCGCCAACATCTTCCCCGGCGACATGCTGTGGAAGAACTTTGGCGTCACGCGCAACGGCAAGGTGGTGTTCTACGACTACGACGAGATCGAATACCTCACCGACTGCAACTTCCGCCGCGTGCCCACGCCGCGCAACGAAGAAGAAGAAATGAGCGGCGAGGTCTGGTACACCGTGGGCCCGCACGACGTGTTTCCCGAAACCTTTGGCCCCTTTTTGCTGGGCAACGACGCCGTGCGCGCCGTCTTCATGCAGCACCACGGCGATCTGCTGGACGTGACTTTCTGGCAGCAGCACAAAGAACGCATCCAGGCGGGCCATGTGTACGACGTTTTTCCTTACGACCCCGAGCGGCGTTTCCACCACGCCGCCCATTGATCACCGCGCATTCCCTCAATCTCAAGGAGCCTTCTCATGTCCGCATTGCAACAAGACCCCATCGTCATCGTCGGCGCGGCGCGCACCCCCATGGGCGCCTTCCAGGGTGACTTCTCTGCCCTGGCGGCGCACGACCTGGGCGGCGCCGCCATCCGCGCCGCCGTAGAGCGCGCGGGTGTCCAACCCGATGCTGTGGGCGAAGTGCTGTTTGGCAACTGCCTGATGGCCGGCCAGGGCCAGGCGCCGGCGCGCCAGGCAGCGTTCAAGGGCGGTTTGCCCAAGGAGGCGGGCGCGGTCACGCTCAGCAAGATGTGCGGCTCGGGCATGAAAGCCGCCATGTTTGCGCACGACATGCTGCTGGCCGGCACGCACGATGTGATGGTTGCGGGCGGTATGGAAAGCATGACCAACGCCCCCTACCTGCTGCAAAAAGGTCGCGGCGGCTACCGCCTGGGCCACGACCGCATCTTCGACCACATGATGCTCGACGGGCTGGAAGACGCCTACGAACCCGGCCGCTCCATGGGCACCTTTGGTGAAGACTGCGCCGCCAAGTACGGCTTCACCCGTGCCGAGCAAGACGCCTTCGCCACGGCCAGCGTCGAGCGCGCCAAGGCCGCCACTGCCTCGGGCGCTTTTGCCGCCGAGATCACCCCCGTCACGGTCAAGAGCCGCGCTGGTGAAACCGTGGTCTCCGTGGACGAAGGCCCGGGCAAGGTCAAGCTCGACAAGATCGCCAGCCTCAAGCCCGCCTTCAAGAAGGACGGCACCATCACGGCGGCCTCCAGCTCCAGTATCAACGACGGCGCCGCTGCGCTGGTGATGATGCGCGCATCCACAGCCACCAAGCTCGGCTGCAAGCCGCTGGCGCGCATCGTGGGCCACGCCACGCACGCGCAAGAGCCCGAGTGGTTTGCCACCGCCCCCCTGGGCGCCACGCAGAAGGCGCTGGCCAAGGCGGGTTGGGCTGTGGGGGATGTGGATCTGTGGGAAATCAACGAAGCCTTCGCCGTGGTGCCCATGGCGCTCATGAAAGAGCTGAACCTGCCGCACGACAAGGTCAATGTGAACGGCGGCGCCTGCGCGCTGGGCCACCCCATCGGTGCCTCGGGCGCGCGCATCATGGTCACGCTGATCTACGCGCTGCAGGCATGCGGCCTCAAAAAGGGCCTGGCCACGCTGTGCATCGGAGGCGGCGAGGCCACGGCCGTGGCGGTCGAGCTGGTCTGAGGGCGACCGGGGCAGGGCGCCAGCGGGTCTGGCCGCGCCCCGGAAACGCTTCACGCAATTTTCCGCACCGGGGCACCTGTTGGGTTGTGCCCGGTTTACTATTTATTTGATAGCTGTTCGCGCTTATTGCATAAGGGCTAGAGGCCTATTTGATGTCAAATGTCCTGATTTTGGGTGCTTCGCGCGGTCTGGGTCTGGAGTTTGCGCGCCAGTATGTGGCGGACGGTGACCGCGTGCTGGCCACCGCGCGCGATGCCGCCGGGCGCGAGCGCCTGCAGGCGCTGGGTGTGGAAAACGTGCTGACTGTGGACGTGGCCAACCCCGCCAGCATCAGCGGCCTGGCCTGGATGCTGGACGGCGAAAAAATCGACACCGCCCTCTACGTGGCGGGCGTCATGGGCCACGGCACGGCGCTTTCGCCGCCCACGCACGAGCAATTTGACCGCGTTATGCACACCAACGTGCTGGGCGCCATGCAGGCCATTCCGCAGGTCGCCCCGCTGGTCGAGGCGGCGCAAGGGCGCTTTGCCTTCATCAGCAGTGAGTTGGGCCGCATCGGCGGCGTGGCAAGCAGCCACACCTGGCTTTACCGCGTCAGCAAGGCGGCCCTCAACATGGCGGTGGCCAGCGCCCAGCACGACTACCCACGGGCCACGCTGGTGGCGCTTCACCCCGGCTGGGTGCAGACCGAGATGGGGGGTGAACAGGCCCCGCTCACCGCGCCCGAGAGCGTGGCCGCCATGCGCGCCACGTTGGCGCGGCTCACGCCAGCGCACAAGGGCCAGTTCCTGCAACGCGACGGCACCCCTTTCGCCTCGTGGTGAGGCTGCGGGCTTGACACGCAAAAAACACCCACACACACGGAGACAACGATGCTGCTGACCCAAGACCAGGAAATGATCCGCGACGCCGTGCGCGACTTTGCGCAAACCGAGCTGTGGCCCCACGCCGCCCGCTGGGATAAAGAACACCACTTCCCCAAGGAGGCCCATCAGGGTCTGGCTGCACTCGGCGCCTACGGCATCTGCGTGCCCGAAGAATTTGGCGGCGCCCACCTCGACTACGTCACGCTCGCGCTGGTGCTCGAAGAAATCGCTGCCGGTGACGGTGGCACCAGCACGGCCATCAGCGTGACCAACTGCCCCGTCAACGCCATCCTCATGCGCTACGGCAACGCGCAGCAAAAGCGCGACTGGCTCACGCCTCTGGCGCGTGGCGAAATGCTGGGCGCGTTCTGCCTGACCGAGCCGCATGTGGGCTCGGACGCCTCTGCGCTGCGCACCACGGCCGTGAAAGAGGGCGACGAATACGTCATCAACGGCGTCAAGCAGTTCATCACCAGCGGCCAAAACGGCCATGTGGCCATCGTCATCGCCGTCACCGACAAGGGCGCGGGCAAGAAGGGCATGAGCGCCTTCCTCGTGCCCACCAGCAACCCCGGCTACGTGGTGGCGCGGCTCGAAGACAAGCTGGGCCAGCACAGCAGCGACACCGCGCAGATCAACTTCGACAACTGCCGCATCCCGGCCGAGAACCTCATCGGTGCCGAGGGCGAGGGCTACAAGATCGCGCTGGGCGCTTTGGAGGGCGGGCGCATCGGCATCGCCGCGCAAAGCGTGGGCATGGCGCGCAGCGCGTTCGACGCGGCCCTGGCGTATTCCAAGGAGCGCGAAAGCTTCGGCACCCCCATCTTCAACCACCAGGCCGTGGGCTTTCGCCTGGCCGACTGCGCCACGCAGATCGAGGCCGCGCGCCAGCTCATCTGGCACGCCGCTGCGCTGCGCGACGCAGGCCGCCCCTGTCTCAAGGAAGCCGCCATGGCCAAGCTGTTTGCCAGCGAAATGGCCGAAAAAGTCTGCAGCGCCGCCATCCAGACGCTGGGCGGCTACGGCGTGGTGAGCGACTTCCCGGTCGAACGCATCTACCGCGACGTGCGCGTGTGCCAGATCTACGAAGGCACCAGCGACGTGCAGAAGATCATCATCCAGCGCGCGCTGGCTTGAATGCTATAAATACAATAGCTAATAGCGCTTGATGCATAAGCGCTAGAGGCCAAAAATACCTGATAAGTTGATGAACTACGAAGCCCTTCTGTTTGACTGCGACGGCGTGCTGGTGGACAGCGAGGCCATCACCAATGGCGTGCTGTGCGCCATGCTGAACGAGGCCGGCTGGGCGCTGGCGCCTGACGAGTGCATGCGGATCTTCATTGGCAAGACGGTGCGCAGCGAGGCCGCGCGCATCGAGGCGCACACCGGCCAGCCGCTGACCGATGCATGGATGGCCGCGTTTTACGCGCGCCGCAACGCGCTGCTGGAGGCCGAGCTGCAGCCGATCGAAGGCGCCATTGAGGCCGTGCGCGCCGTGCATGCGCGCCTGGGCGGGCGCATTGCCTGCGCCTCGGGGGCCGACCGCTACAAGGTTGAAATGCAGCTGCAGAAAGTGGGCCTGGCGCCGTACTTTGGTGCCAACGTGTTCAGCGGCCACGAAATGCCGCGCACCAAGCCTGCGCCCGATGTGTACCTGGCCGCTGCCGCCGCACTGGGCGTGCCGCCGCAGCGCTGTCTGGTGGTGGAAGACACGGTGACGGGCGTTGCCGCCGGGGTGGCCGCCGGCGCCACGGTGGTGGGCTTCAGCCCCTCGCTGGTGGGGCACGGCGCACCCGAGGCCCTGCTTGCCGCCGGGGCGGTGCGCGTCATTGCCCACATGAGCGAGCTGCCCGCCCTGCTGGGCTGAAAGGCTGAGAGGCGGAGGCTCTATGGCCCCTGCCCGCCTCGCACGCCAGAGCACCCCGCACAGGTTCCGTCAATGCCCCGCCATCGCCTGTTGGGCCATGGCCTTGCTTTGCGCCTTGATCAGGGGTGTTGACGCACCGTGCGGGCACGGCCGAAAAAACCTCGGCCTTTGACGCGTCTGCGGCGGGCGCTGCTGGCGCGGCAGGTTCCCGGCTTTCAGTGCGGCAATGCAATGCAGCCCGCCCGCGCAGGGCCGGGCTGCAACCGGTGCCTTAAAACGATTCCCAGTCGTCCTCTGCGCCTGCACTGGCGGTCTTGACGGGTTTTGGCGGATTGGGGGCGTGCAGTGCGGCCGGTTTGGCGGGCGCTGCCTTGAAGGCCGTGGGCTTGCGTGCCGGTGCGGGCATGCGCACCGGGGCAGCCTTGGGTGCGGGGCGGGCTGTGGGCGTGCTGTAAGCGCTGGCGCCGCTCTGGCTGGCATCGAGCTTGAACACCGCCACGGCCTGCACCAGTTCTTGCGCCTGGCTGCTCAGGCTGCCTGCGGCGGCAGCCATCTCTTCAACCAGCGCGGCATTTTGCTGCGTGGCCTGGTCCATCTGCGTCACGGCTTCGCCCACCTGGGCCACGCCGCTGGCCTGCTCGGAACTGGCGGCGTTGATCTCGCCCATCAGGTCGGTCACGCGGCGAATGCTCTGCACCACCTCGGTCATGGTCTCGCCCGCCTGGTCGGCCATGGCGCTGCCTTGCTCCACGCGCTCCACACTGGCGCTGATGAGCTGCTTGATCTCTTTGGCGGCCTCGGCGCTGCGCCCGGCCAGGGACCGCACCTCGCTGGCCACCACGGCAAAACCCCGGCCCTGCTCGCCGGCGCGAGCGGCTTCCACGGCGGCGTTCAGCGCCAGGATGTTGGTCTGAAAAGCAATGCCATCAATCACGCCAATGATGTCGGCAATGCGCTGTGAGCTCTCGTTGATGCCCTTCATGGTCTGCACCACCTGGCCCACCACCTCGCCGCCGCGCACGGCCACGTCCGAGGCGCTGCGTGCCAGCGCATTGGCCTGGCCCGCGCTGTCGGCGTTCTGGCGCACGGTGGCGCCCAGCTGCTCCATGGAGGCGGCGGTTTCTTCGAGTGCACTGGCCTGGCTCTCGGTGCGGGCCGACAAGTCCTGGTTGCCCTGTGCGATCTCCGAGCTGGCCATGGCCACGCTTTCCGAGCCGCGGCGCACCTGCGACACCACCTGGGCGAGGCCATCTTTCATGGCGGCAAGCTGGGCCATCAGGCTGGTGGTGTCGCCGTCTTTGACGGCAATGGGCTGGGTGAAGTCGCCTCCGGCCACGGCACGGGCCACATCGGCCGCAGTGCGGGGCTCGCCGCCCAGCTCACGCACCAGGCTGCGCGTGGTGAGCCAGCCCAGGGCCGCTGCCAGCAGCAAGGCCGCAATGCCCAGACCGATGAGGGTGGTGCGTGCGCTGTTGGCGGTTTGCTGTGCATCCGTGCCGGCCTGCACGATGGCGTTCTTCTCGTATTCCACCAGCGCGCCAATGGCCGTCTTGTAGTTGGCCAGCACCGGACGCAGCTTGTTGGTGAGGTACTCGCGGCTCAGGTCGGCCTGGTGGCTCGTGATCAGGTCGATCAGCTCCTGCTGGCCTGCCAGGTACAGCGCCCGTTGCGCTTTTACTTTGTCCAGCAGTGCACGGTCTTTGGGCTCGGTGAGCGTTTTGTCGAGGGTGTCAAACAGCCGGACGACCTCTTGGCGCGACTGGGCAATGACCTGGGTCTGGCGCTCGTGGTCAGCGGGGTCGTGGGTCAGCATCATGTTGCGCAGCGCAATGGCGATGACGTCGATCTGTGTCGAGAGATTGGTGGCCGCCACGATGCGGGGGAAATGGTCGGCGACCACGGCTTTGAGGTCTGCACCCATGCGGCCCATGGCCATCAGGCCCATGACCACCGAGGCCACCAGCAAGACACAGACCACGCCAAAACCAACGGTCAGGCGCGTGCGCACGCGCCAGGAAGAAAAATCAAACACGGCAACTCCAGATGAGGGGGTAGGTACCTGCAAGGCAATCCGACGACGCTCGCCGCAGGCGGGTCAGCCACTTCACCTTGGAGGATTGAAAACACCGCACCTGCGCAGGTTGCAGTAGTGCAGTTTTTTACTCAACTTTACATCTTAGGGGTTTTCTCTTGGTTTGGCTACCGGCGTGGCATGGTCTGGATCAAGGCGAACACTTGCGCGCGGTTGTATGTGCTCATCTCGGTGCGTCCGTGGGGCCCCGGGCTGCACAGACGGCATTCAATAATCAGAGGGTTGTCCCGCCGATTGCTTCCACCGCCCGTCTGCCATGCCCCAAACCCCGCACC
>NZ_QOZT01000106.1:0-11517 GCF_003345135.1 Acidovorax sp. BoFeN1 | reverse complement strand
CCCACCCACTCGGCGCCCTTGAGCGTGTGGATGTCGGCCGTGCCATCCCCTGTGAGCGTGTAGGTCACCAGCAGCGGCTGCAGCGGCAGCAGCACAGGACGGAAGTTGGAGCTGGGCTTCTTGGCGCCCTTGGCCACCAGGGCCACGCGCCCCTGGCGTCGGCAAAACACTTCCAGAATCAGGCTGGACTCGCTCCAGTCGTAGCTGTGCAGCACGAAAGCAGGTTCATCGGCAATGCGGCGCACTGGCATGAAATAAACGCTACGCCATCCCTCAAAAGGCGGCGGAGCAGGCCATGCCAGCGGTCGCCGTGGAACGGGCTTTGCCCGACCACTGGCGTCGTTCCCCTTCCCGCAGCGCGCAGCGATGCGAGAGAAGGGGGAAGCGGCGCAGCCGCTCAGGGGGATGGTCGCTATTCATAGCCGAACGAGCGCACGCGCGCTTCATCGTCTGCCCAGCCAGAGCGCACCTTGACCCACAGCTCCAGGAACACCTTGGCATCCATGAGCTTTTCCAGCTCCTGGCGGGCTTCGGTGCCGATGCGCTTCAAACGCTCGCCCTTGTCGCCGATGACCATCATCTTGTGGTTGTCGCGCTCGACCACGATGGTGGCAGCGATCTTGACCATGCGTTTGTGCGCCTTGCTGGCTTCTTCATCGAACTTGTCGATGACCACCGTGGAGGTGTAAGGCAACTCATCGCCCGTAAAGCGAAACAGCTTTTCGCGCACAGTCTCGGAAGCGAGAAACTTCTCGCTGCGGTCGGTCAGCTCGTCTTCGGCATACCACCAGGCCTGCTCGGGCAGGTATTTGGCGCAGATGCCAAAGAGGCGTTCGATGTCGCCCTTGTTCTTGGCCGACATGGGCACGAATTCAGCAAACGGGTGGCGCTCCTGCATGCTCTTGAGCCAGGGCGCCAGTTCGGCGCGGCGGTGCACCATGTCGAGCTTGTTGGCCACCAGCAGCGTGGGGATGCCGGGCTTAAACAACGAAAGCACCTTGGCATCGGCCAGCGTGAAGTTGCCTGCCTCCACCACAAACAGGATCAGGTCCACATCGCCAATTGCGCCCATCACGGTCTTGTTGAGCGACTTGTTGAGCGCCGTTGCGTGGCGGGTCTGGAATCCGGGGGTGTCGACAAAAATGAACTGCGTCTGCTCGCGCGTGCGGATGCCCGTGATGCGGTGCCGCGTGGTCTGCGCCTTGCGCGAGGTGATGCTGATCTTCTGGCCCACCAGGGCGTTGAGCAGCGTGGATTTGCCCACGTTGGGTTTGCCCACGATGGCGATCACGCCGCAGCGCTGGCCCGGCACGGCTGCCGGAGCGCCCGCAGCAGCCAACATGGCATCCAGGTCATTTTGCACCGGAGCGCTTGCTGGGCTTGCGCCATCAGCTACATCTTTAGTAGCATCGTTCATATGTTTTTCGCTTTCAGTGTGGCCAGCATGGCGGCGGCGGCGGCCTGTTCGCCGGCACGGCGCGAACCGCCAATGCCACGTTCGGCCAGGCCCAGTTCGGTGATCACGCATTCCACGTCAAAGGTCTGGCGGTGCGCCGCCCCTACCGTGGCCACCACGCTGTATTGCGGCAGCTTCATTTTGCGACCCTGGAGCCACTCCTGCAACGCGGTCTTGGGGTCTTTGGCAGCGGCCTGCATCTGAGGGTTGATCTCCACCCCCTGAAACAGACGGTGCACCAGCGCTTCGGCACTGGTGTAACCGGCATCGAGGTAAACGGCGCCAATCAGGGCTTCAAGGGCATCGGCAAGAATGGAGGGCCGTTGCTGGCCGCCAGATTTGGACTCGCCCTCGCCCAGGCGCAACACGTCAGACACCTGCAGACGCAGTGCCAGCTGGTGCAACGTATCCTGCTTGACCAGGTTGGCACGCACACGCGAGAGATCGCCCTCGGGCAAATCGCTCAGCCGCTGGTAAAGCAAGCTGGCCACAGCCAGATTGAGCACCGAATCGCCCAGAAACTCCAGGCGTTCATTGTGGTCTGCCGAAAAACTGCGGTGCGTGATGGCACGCTGCAGCAATGACGCGTTGGAAAAGGTGTGCTGCAGACGGGTCTGCAGCGCTAGTAGAGCCGGCTGCACCTAGTTGGTCTGCGCATCAAAGCGATACACCAGGTAGGCGGGGCCTGCCAGGGGAATCTCGCGCGCATACTTGAAGGACACCACCACCTTGTCGCCACGCTTGGTGATTTCGAGGTCCGAGCCCTTGACCGAATTGATATCGTCAATGGCTGCCGCGCGGTCAAAAGCGGCCCGGATGGCGGGCACGGTGCTCTCTATCTTGGCCTTCTCGATGGCCTTTTTGGCCGCGACATATTCCAGAAAAATCGGAACGGACTGCCCACCAATGGCAAAGGCTGCCACCGCAAACAAACCGACAAAAATCAGCCCAAAGAATGACAGGCCGCGCTGGCGCGACCGACTGGCTGTGCGATGCATGCTCATACTTTTACCCCCTCGTTGTTGTGTGTCTGCGCTCTTCAATGAAAAGCGCCAATCCGCTTGAGATTGCCAAAATTCATCCAGACAAAGAACGCCTTGCCCACGATGTTGGCCTCGGGAACAAACCCCCAATAGCGCGAATCCAGCGAATTATCGCGGTTGTCGCCCATCATGAAATAGTGCCCCTGTGGCACCTTGCAAACGACGCCTTCGACACTGTAGCGGCAGTTATCGCGGTAGGCAAAGTTGGTGGCCCCCTGCACAAAAGCAGGCGCCTCGGGGGTGTTCAGCAGCCGGTGCGGCTGGGTACCCAGCTGCTCTTCGTACTGCTTGAAATACCGCATGCTGTCTTTGTCAAAGAAATCCGGCGCAGCCGTGGTGTCAACCGGCTTTCCGTTCACGGTGAGGCGCTTGTTGAGGTAGGCCACTTCGTCGCCAGGCACGCCCACCACGCGCTTGATGTAGTCCAGGCTGGGCTGCGGTGGATAGCGAAAGACCATCACATCACCCCGAGCGGGTTGGTTGCCCTCAATGATTTTGGTATTGATGACCGGCAGCCGCACGCCATAGGTGAACTTGTTCACCAAAATCAGGTCGCCCACCAGCAGGGTGGGAATCATGGAACCGGACGGGATCTTGAAGGGCTCGAACAGGAACGAGCGCAGGAAAAACACTGCGGCGATCACCGGAAACAATCCGGCGGTCCAGTCCAGCCACCAGGGTTGCATCAGGATGCGGCCCTTGGCCTCCTGCACGTCCACATCCACCTTCTGGATGCCCATGCGGTCGAGTTCGGCGCGGCGTTGTACGGCCGCATCCTCGATGGCCTGCGCCGCCCGGCGCCTGCGCGGCAGAAAAACCATGCGCTCTGCCAGCCAGTAGGCCCCGGTGACCACGGTGGCCAAAAACAGCAGCAACGCAAAGTTGCCCTCGATGGCGCCCATGTACCAGGCGCCGACGTAGCCCGCAAAGGCAGCGAGCACCAGAGAAGTCAGGATCTGCATGAACTGCATCAATCTTCCACCTGCAAAATGGCCAGAAATGCCTCTTGGGGCACCTCGACCGAGCCAATCTGTTTCATGCGCTTTTTGCCTGCCTTCTGCTTTTCGAGCAGCTTGCGCTTGCGGCTGACGTCACCGCCGTAGCATTTTGCCAGCACGTTCTTGCGCAGTGCCTTGATGGTTTCGCGCGCAATGATGTTGGCGCCGATGGCCGCCTGAATGGCCACGTCATACATCTGGCGGCTGATGATTTCGCGCATTTTGGCCACCACGGCACGACCGCGGTACTGCGACTGCGAGCGGTGCACAATGATGGACAGCGCGTCCACCTTTTCGCCATTGAGAAGAATGTCGACCTTCACCACATCGGAAGCACGGTACTCCTTGAACTCATAGTCCATGGAGGCATAGCCGCGCGACACCGACTTGAGCTTGTCGAAGAAGTCGAGCACGATCTCGCCCAGCGGCATTTCATAGGTGAGCATGACCTGGCGCCCGTGGTACGCCATGTTCATCTGCACACCGCGCTTCTGGTTGGCCAGCGTCATCACCGGGCCCACGTAGTCCTGGGGCATGTAGAGGTGCACCGTGACGATGGGCTCGCGGATTTCCTCCAGCCGCCCCTGGTCGGGCATCTTGGACGGGTTCTCGACCATGATCACTTCGCCATCGGCCCGGACCACCTGGTACACCACGCTGGGCGCGGTGGTGATGAGGTCCTGGTCGAACTCGCGCTCCAGTCGCTCCTGCACGATTTCCATGTGCAGCAAACCGAGGAAGCCGCAACGGAAACCAAAGCCCAGCGCCTGGCTGACTTCGGGCTCGTAATGCAACGATGCGTCGTTGAGCTTGAGCTTTTCGAGGGCGTCGCGCAGCGAGTCGTATTCGCTGGCCTCGGTGGGGTAAAGCCCGGCAAACACCTGGGGCTGGATTTCCTTGAAACCGGGCAGCGCTTCGGTGGCGGGGCCCGCGTTGTTGGGCAGCTTCTTTTCGAGCGTGATGGTGTCGCCCACCTTGGCCGCCTGCAGCTCCTTGATGCCCGCAATGATGTAGCCCACCTGACCGGCATCGAGCGAATTGCGTGGCTCGTTGGCCGGTGTGAACACACCCAGGTTGTCGGCGTTGTAAACAGCGCCCGAGGCCATCATCTTGATGCGCTCGCCCTTGAGCAGGCGGCCATCGACCACGCGCACCAGCATCACCACGCCCACATAGCTGTCGAACCAGCTGTCGATGATCATCGCGCGCAGGGGGCCCGTGGCGTTGCCCCTGGGCGCTGGCACCTTCGCGACAATGGCTTCGAGAATTTCGTCAATGCCCATGCCGGTCTTGGCCGAACAGGGAATGGCGTCGGTCGCGTCGATACCGATCACATCTTCGATTTCCGCCTTGGCATTGTCGGGATCAGCGTTCGGAAGATCCATCTTGTTGAGCACGGGAACCACTTCCACACCGAGGTCCAGCGCGGTGTAGCAATTGGCCACCGTCTGCGCCTCAACACCTTGCGATGCGTCCACCACCAGCAGCGCACCCTCGCAGGCCGACAACGAGCGGCTCACTTCATAAGAGAAGTCCACGTGGCCCGGTGTGTCGATCAGATTGAGGTTATAGACCTGCCCGTCCTGGGCCTTGTATTGCAGGGCAGCAGTCTGTGCCTTGATGGTTATCCCACGCTCTTTCTCGATGTCCATCGAGTCAAGCACCTGCGCCTCCATGTCGCGGTCCGCAAGTCCGCCACACCGCTGGATCAAGCGATCGGCCAACGTCGATTTGCCATGGTCGATGTGCGCAATGATGGAAAAATTTCTGATGTGTTTCATCAACGGGAAGCGTCAAGTAATTGAATTGAAACGGCGCGGACAAGAAAAAAGGGCGCGTCGAATGGCGACGCGCCCTGAACCAACAATCATTGGCAACTGCGAAGGTTGGAGCCTCATTGTAGGCAAAAAGCCTGAACCCATGAGCCATCAACCCCACATGTGAAGCGCGTTGCTGCAGTGCAACAAGCATTTTATACACAACTTATTCACAAGCAGCATCCGAGCAACATGGGACAACTTGTGGGCTAGCTGCGGATCTGTGGTGCAGGGGCCATGCCCATTTCACAATATGATCCCAGCGCCGACTCATATGTCGATATGTGTTGAACGCAGGGCCGCATTCTATCCAATCTGATCGATGCGCAGTTTTCCGGGTGAGCGAAAACCAACCCTCATCTTCCGAAATTAATTTGGCCGCAGTTGCTCTCGGCGGCGATCCAGACGAAAGAAATCCCGGATATACACCCGGGATTTCCCTGCGCGCCCTCAGGGCGCCCCCTCAGTGCCAGCTTATTTGGAAGGGCGAATCAAGGCATATTGGGCCCATTCACCCCGACGGTACAACACATTGATGGGCTTGTTCTTGTCCACCTTGGCCAGCGCCGCCTCCAAATCCTTGACCCCGCCAATTTCGGTGTTGGCGATGGAAAGGATGACGTCACCCTCGCGCAGGCCGGCACGTGCAGCGGCATCGGTGGCCGAATTCACCACCACCCCACCCCGGATGTTCAGCTCTTTCTTTTGCGCATCGGTCAGCGCGCTCACCGATAACCCGATCAACTGTGCAGCAGCCGAGGCTTTTGGTTTTTCTTCCCGCTCCGCAGCCTTGCGCACCGGCTTGTCGCCCTCGATTTCCGCGATGGTGAGGCTCAGGTCCTTGGCGGTGCCGCGGCGGAACACCGTGACCGTGCTTTTCGTTCCGGGCTTGGTGTTGCCCACGAGGCGCGGAAGATCTGCCAGCTTGTCGATCGCCTTGCCATCAAAACGGGTGATGATGTCGCCCGCCTCGATGCCTGCCTTTTCAGCGGGCGACCCGGACTCCACGCCCGTGACCAGTGCGCCCGATGCCTTGCCAAGGCCAATGGATTCGGCGACATCTTTGGTGACCTGACCAATCTGGACACCGATGCGCCCGCGGGTCACGCGGCCAGACGCACGCAGTTGCTCACTGACCCGAATGGCCTCGTCCATGGGAATCGCAAACGAGATGCCCATGAAGCCGCCAGACCGCGAATAGATCTGGCTGTTGATCCCCACCACCTCGCCGCGCATATTGATCAATGGCCCGCCAGAGTTGCCGGGATTGATGGCCACGTCGGTCTGGATGAATGGCAGATAGTCCCCCGTATCGCGTTGCTTGGCGCTCACGATACCGGCGGTGACCGTGCTCTCCAGGCCAAACGGCGAACCGATGGCCATCACCCATTCACCCACCTTCAGGCGGCTGACGTCTCCCACCTTCACAGCGGGGAGTCCTGTCGCTTCAATTTTGACCACAGCCACGTCGGTGCGCTTGTCGGTCCCCACGATCTTGGCCTTGAACTCCCGCTTGTCCGTCAGGGTGACGATGACCTCGTCAGCGCCGTCCACGACGTGCGCATTGGTCATCACGTAACCGTCGGCCGTCAGGATGAATCCCGATCCCACGCCCCGAGGCTGCTCCTCGTCGGGCTGGGGCCGCTGAGGCCTTTGTTGCCGGGGCATGTTGGGCATGGGCACACCAAAACGCCGAAGAAACTCAAGCATGTCTTCATCCATGCCGTTGGTGTTGGTACGGGCCGACACCTTCTCGGAGGTGCGAATGTTCACCACCGATGGCCCCACCTGCTCCACCAGTTCGGTGAAGTCCGGCAAGCCACGCGACGCGGCAGTTTGCGCATGGGCTGCACCATGGGGCACGACCACCAGACTCGCTGCTCCCATCAGCGCGCCTGCGAGTGCATACGAGTGCAGTTTTTTCCAATCGATCCTGAGCATCATCGACCTTTCTTGAATTGTGGCAATGGTTACGAACAGATGTTGTATGCCTGTGAAGGCAACAGGAGTCACTTGGTTCCCTGAAGCACGCGCTCCGTTGTACCCCACGCAACAGCTGGCGCGATCCAGCATACGGTGCATGCACGTGGGCTCCCTGCCCAAGTGGCTCGCATCAGATGCAGGGATTGCAGTGGAATCGCGTTGTGAGCAACAGGCCAGGCGCCGGTCAGGCGTCCGGCGGCGATAAAGCTTTGGTATATCGCCCAGGATTGCTAGCAGTTCTCGGGCCAGTCTGGATGCATCCCGTGTCTTCAGGCGAGCAGCTTTAGCCCAAGCAGGACGACGCGCATTACCTCATTGCGCCGGAAGATGGCACGAGGCGCGCCATGTGTCGCCTCTACGCGCTTGATTTGCCGGGATCCGCTGCCAGCATGCGCGGCTTTGGCACACGCCATTGCCCCACAGAACCGGCGGCACGACAAACTTGTCCAGGCAACTGCGTTGGCCGGAGCACTTTGCTCGCGTTCGCTTCATTCGGCGAACTGAATCGCCCCTCAACGCATCAGCGGGCAGGGGCCTCAAAAGTGGCATTGCGCAGAAAACCTGCGGGCATCTGCAATGCGGACGTGCTTCCAAATTGTTTGTGGGCGGCTAAAAGCTCATCGAGGCGCGGGTCGCGAATCATGACCTGCTGGCCATCGTTGACCGAAACGCTTGCCACGGCAGCTGCCGGCTGGGAAGGCGCAGGCGCGGCAGCCAATTGGGCACCAGAAGTCGCCCCGCCCTGCAACCCTGCCAAAGAACTCCAGCCAATGGCGGCTACGGCGGCCAATGACGCAAATCCGGCAGCCATCTTCCATAGGAAAACCGATGAATTTGCGGCAACCGCCGTCTCGGGCATAGCAACCTGTTGCACCTCCGGCATGGCTTCGGACAGACTCCCGTACAGGGGCTCTTGCGCCAGTTGCTCGCGAAGCCGCATCACCATGGAGTGATTGCCCGGCTGGTGTCGGGCCAGTTCGGGAGCACGCAAGACATCACCCACCAGATGATAAATCTGCCAGGTGGATTGACCCTCGTCCTGCGTCGCGAATTGCAGGGCCTGCGCCAGTTCCTCGCCCTGCAGTTCCCCGTCGGCCAAGGCCGACAATTGTTCGCGTTTCATCAAGTCTGTGTTCATTGCGTCACCTGCCAAACATCATCCCGGCCCCAATGGCCGCATCCATGTACCGCCTCCGAAGAAACGTCCATCACCAGCGCTTGCCCGACTGGTTTTCCAGCAGAGGGCGCACACGCGCAGAAATCGCCTCTCGGGCACGAAAAATCCGCGACCGTACCGTTCCGATGGGGCATTCCATCGCCGCGGCAATTTCTTCGTAAGTCAATCCTTCTATCTCACGCAAGGTCACCGCTTGGCGTAAATCCTCCGGCAATGCCTCCATGGCCGCATTCACGGCCTCGGCAATTTCACGTGCTGCAAGAATGGTTTCGGGTGTTTCTTCGGAAATTAGTTCATGTCCAAGGCGGGAAGTTTCATCTTCGTCATCACCGCCACGCAGAGCGTTTTCCGAAATGACGGGATTGCGCTTCATGTCCATGAGCGCCTTTTTCGCTGTGTTGACGGCGATCCGGTACAGCCAGGTATAAAACTGTGCCTCGCCACGAAACTGGTGCAGCGCCCGGTAAGCGCGGATAAAAGTTTCCTGCGCAATATCCGGTACGAGGTCCGTGTCCCGCACCATGCGCCCAATCAGACGTTCGATGCGCCGCTGGTATTTGATGACCAGCAATTCGTAAGCGCGCTGGTCGCCCGCAACCGTGCGCTCCACCAGTTGGAGGTCGCTGTCTGTGGGGGCTGCAGGGGAAGTTACGGTCATGGTCACTTTGAATTCACGCTGGCGGGCGTCTGGCCGCAGCGGGTTCGTCGGCCGGGGTGGCCTCGGGCTTGGGGCGCGAATATACCGCACGCCGCAGATCGCCCCATCGTTCAGGAGCGCCCTGACGCTCCAGCCATAACCAGGTGCGGCGCCCACCTGGTTCATCCAGACAAACCCACAGGTGACTTTGTAGATCCAACCTTACCCACAGGGCTCCCTTCAGGGGATGCACCGGGTCGCCAGGCGGACCGGCCTCCAGGTGCCAGCGAACACCATCCCACTGCAGCACCCCATCCAGCCGCTGGCGCCAGAAATGCACAACCGCACCCGCAGCACACAGCCAGACGCCCAGGGCTACGGACAATCGCGCCACCGAATCGCCGGCCCCTTGCAAAAGCCAGAACCACAACCCGGCACCACCCGCTCCCCACAGGAAAAGCATTCCCCACAGCAGCACCGAACCCTGTCCGATGGGATATCGGACAGGTGGAGCAGAAAAATAATGGGAGCCGCGGCGCATGATCAGCGTCGCCAAGGCAATTGCCGAAAGCCGGACAACCCCAGCGCGCGGAGCGAAGCAGGGCAAAAAACCGTTTCGGGGCTGTCACCAACAAGGGCTGGTGACAGCAACCGCATCAAATCCGCTTGAAGACCAGCGTGCCGTTGGTGCCGCCAAAGCCAAAGTTGTTCTTGACGGCGATGTCGATCGGCATGTCCCGCGCCGTATTGGCACAAAAATCCAGATCGCACTCGGGATCCTGGTTGAAGATATTGATCGTCGGCGGCACCTTTTGGTGGTGCAACGCCAGTACGGTGAACACGCTTTCAATTCCACCGGCACCACCGAGCAGGTGGCCTGTCATGGACTTGGTGGAGCTGATCACGGTCTTGTAGGCATGATCGCCCAAGGCCGCCTTGATGGCGTTGGTTTCGTTGAGGTCGCCCAGCGGAGTGGACGTGCCATGGGCGTTGAGGTAATCCACCTGATCGGCGTTGATGCCGGCATTGTGCATGGCGTGCAGCATGGCGCGGCGTGGGCCATCCATGCTCGGAGCCGTCATGTGGCCGGCATCGGCACTCATGCCAAAACCGCTCAGTTCGGCATAGATCTTTGCACCGCGCGCCTTGGCGTGTTCGTACTCTTCGAGCACCATCACGCCCGCACCCTCGCCCAGCACAAAACCGTCGCGGTCTTTGTCCCAGGGGCGGGAAGCGGTTTTGGGGTCGTCATTGCGTGTGGAAAGTGCACGCATGGCGGCAAAGCCACCCACGCCCAGGGGCGACACGGTGGACTCGGTGCCGCCCGCCACAGCCACATCGGCATCGCCGTATTCAATCATGCGACCTGCCTGCCCAATGCAGTGCAGCCCGGTGGTGCACGCAGTCACCACCGAGAGGTTGGGCCCCTTGAAGCCAAACCGCATCGAAACATGCCCAGCCACCATGTTGATGATGGAAGCGGGCACGAAAAAAGGAGTGATGCGCCGAGGACCCCGTGCGGTCAACTCGGCGTGGGTGTTCTCGATCAGCGGCAAGCCGCCGATACCAGAACCGATCACGCAGGCAATGCGCGTTGCCAGTTCGTCGTGCAGGGCCTCACCCGTGGGCAAGCCTGCATCCTGCACAGCCTGGGCCGCCGCAGCGATGCCGAAATGGATGAAGGCGTCCATCGCGCGCGCATCCTTGGCGCTGATGTAGGACTCCAGATCGAATCCCTTGACCTCGCCTGCAATCCTGCAGGAAAAGTTCGACGTGTCGAACTTGGTGATGAGATCAATGCCGGACTTACCGGCCAGGACATTGGCCCAGGAATCCGCCACCGTGTTACCCACGGGACTGACACACCCCAGGCCGGTCACGACAACGCGACGACGGCTCATGCGTAAAAACCTTCTGCTGATCGCTCAAGACAGGCGCTGGACGCCCGCTCAGGCTTTCTGGTGAGTGTTGGCGTAGTCGATGGCGTTTTGCACCGTCGTGATCTTCTCTGCGTCTTCGTCAGGAATTTCGATGCCAAACTCGTCTTCGAGTGCCATCACCAATTCGACGGTGTCCAGCGAATCAGCGCCGAGGTCGGCCACAAAGGCTTTTTCGTTGGTGACCTGGGACTCTTCAACGCCAAGTTGTTCGGCAATGATTTTTTTGACGCGTGCTTCGATATCGCTCATGGTTTCCCTCTGGGGGTTGTGAATGAATCCGCGATTCTAGCCGCTTGAGGAAACCCCTCAACACGACCCGTCGCACGGATGAACCGACGTTAAGGCTACGCTGAACAAGCCGTCGAAAATTTCCGCGCAAACCTGGATGACGCAGTTTTTTGGACTTTTATGCCTCTCGCGCGGCCCATTTGGGCAGTTCGCGGGGCGCTGAGGCCCGATTTCCGCC
>NZ_QOZT01000105.1:0-11624 GCF_003345135.1 Acidovorax sp. BoFeN1 | reverse complement strand
CTACACCGTCTAATTCGTCGGCAGCGTCAGATGGGTATAAGAGACAGACACCCGCCGCCCCAGCGGCAGCCCCCGAAGCCGTCAAACCCAGCAACTTTTTGCGCCAGATCATCGAAGCCGATCTGGACAAAGGCACCTACGCGAGCCGCCGCTGGGCCGGCAGCCCCGGCGACGCCGCCCACCACGCGGCGGGCCAGCCCGACCCCGCCAAAATCCGCACCCGCTTCCCGCCCGAGCCCAATGGCTACCTGCACATTGGCCACGCCAAAAGCATCTGCATCAACTTTGGCCTGGCGCGCGACTACGGCGGCGTGTGCCACCTGCGCTTTGACGACACCAACCCCGAAAAAGAAGACACCGAATACGTCAACAGCATCAAGGACGCGGTGCAGTGGTTGGGCTTTGGCTGGAACAATGGCGGCGAAAGCAACCTGTACCAGGCCAGCGACTACTTCGGCTTCATGTACCGCTCGGCCGAATATCTGATCGAAGCCGGCCACGCCTACGTAGACGAGCAAACCGCCGAGCAGATGCGCATTAACCGGGGCGACTTCGGCAAGCCCGGCGTGGACAGCCCCTTCCGCACCCGCACCCCCGCCGAAAACCTGGCGCGCTTTCGCGAAATGCGCGACGGCAAGCATGAGGACGGCAGCATGGTGCTGCGCGCCAAGATCGACATGGCCAGCCCCAACATCAACATGCGCGACCCGGCCATCTACCGCATTCGCCGCGCCACGCACCACAACACGGGCGACACTTGGTGCATCTACCCCATGTACACCTACGCGCACCCCATCGAGGACGCGCTGGAGCAAATCACCCACAGCCTGTGCACGCTGGAGTTTGAAGACCAGCGCCCGTTTTACGACTGGCTGCTGGAGCGTTTGACCGAAGGCGGCCTGCTGGCCAGCCCGCCCCCCCGCCAGTACGAATTTGCGCGCCTGAACCTCAACTATGTGATCACCAGCAAGCGCAAGCTGGCCCAGCTGGTGTACGACCACAAAGTCAGCGGCTGGGACGACCCCCGCATGCCAACAATAGTCGGCCTGCGCCGCCGTGGCTACACGCCCGCCGCGCTGCAAATGTTTGCCGAACGCATTGGCGTGACCAAATCCGACAGCTGGATCGACTACAGCACCCTGGAAGGCTGCCTGCGCGAAGACCTGGAGCTGAAAGCCCACCGTGGCATGGCCGTGCTCAACCCCGTCAAGCTGGTGCTGACCAACTGGGACGACGTGATGGGCGCCGGCCACCTGGAGCCCTGCACCCTGCCCGCCCTGCCTCACGCGCCGCATGGCGCGTCTTCTGGTGCAGCGCCCGAGGGCGTTGAGAGCCCCGTGCGCCACTTCACCATCGGCAAGGAAGTCTGGATCGAACGCGAAGACTTTGAAGAAGTGCCACCCAAGGGCTACAAGCGCCTCTTCCCAGGCAACAAGGTGCGCCTGAAGGGCGGCTATGTGATTGAGTGCACCGGCTGCACCAAAGACGCCGACGGCAACATCACCGAAGTGCTGGCCACCGTGGTGCCCGACACCAAGAGCGGCACCCCCGGCGCCGACAGCGTCAAGGTCAAAGCCGCTATCACCTGGGTAGGCGTGGCCGACGGCGTGAGCGCCGAAGTGCGCATGTACGACCGCCTGTTCCTGGACGCCCACCCCGACGCGGGCGGCAAGGACTTTATCGAAAGCCTGAACCCGAACAGCCTGAAGGTAGTAACCGCCATCGTGGAGCCGTCATTGGCCAACGCCAAGCCGGACGACAAGTTCCAGTTTGAGCGGCACGGGTACTTCGTGGCGGACCGGGTGGATCACGCGGCGGGGAAGCCGGTGTTTAACTTGGCGGTGGGGTTGAAGGACAGCTGGGGCAAGTAAATAAATATATTTCAACGGCACTTCGCCCAAAACTCCGGTGATGCGTAACCAATTTTTGGTTCGGTATATTTCCAATAAATAAAAGAGGGGATGTTTTCATGGCTTCGCTTTTTCTCAGTCGCCTGCCCAGTGAAGCTCGGCAGAAATTAATCCAGAGCTTGCATTCTGCGCAGAAATCCAATTGCTTCATATGCGAACAGCCAATTGATTTAGTCGCACAAAAAGATGCCATAGATATCGACCACGTAGTTCCGTTAAAAGTGGGTGGGAAAGACGATCCAGCAAACTTCGCCCTAGCTCATGCAAGTTGCAACCGATCAAAGCAAGCGTCCAATTTGGAGGTGGCGCGCATCCTAAGTCGATTTTCCCAATTGAAGGATAAGTTGGCATTGGAAAACAGGTCGCCAAATTTGGGAGATTTGCTGATGCAAGCGGGGGGCAAAAGCCACACCTTAGGCTTTAGTTTGGCCGACGATGCATTGACCTACAGCTTCAGCGAAATGGGCGACAACAAGCTGAAGACGTTGCCTGTGTACGTAGATGAACTAAGTGGCTTTCGATATTTTTTTGCAAAGCTACCCATTCAGTACTTGGCACATGACTCACATATCAACCCCCGTTCGATTGGCAGCAATATTTCCAAATTAGTAGAAGAGTTTTTCAATAAACGTCCCCAATTGCACGTGCCATTGGGTTGGATCAAGAGTGAAGGCAGTAGAAGCGCTATTCATATTTTTGATGGCCAGCATAAAGCGGCAGCGCAGATCATGCTGGGCGCAAAAGCACTGCCAGTAAGAGTCTTCATTGATCCAGATCCTGACACGTTGATCACAACCAATACCAACGCAGGAACCACTCTCAAACAGGTGGCGTTTGACAAGTCGGTCCAGCGACATCTAGGAAATTCACTTTATCAGGAACGTCTACAGCGCTATCAAACTGCCACCAGTCGAAAAGAAGACGACTTGGCCTTTTCCGAACGTGACCTCATAAATCATTTTAAGGGACAGTCAAAGGAGATCAAACGCTACATCCTAGATGCGGTCCGCAACGGCGTGACTTCCGATGCTGAAAACAAATTGATCAGCTTCGTCGATATGTCTGGCCGAGGAACAGATCACCCTCTGTCGTACAGCACAATTGAGAAGACGTTTTACTCATTCTTCATTTACCAAGAGGTGCTAGAAACACCAATTAGTTATTTAATGGAAGAAGGTGAAAATCCACGCGAAATCGAACGCAGTCAAATTGTCCAACTCATGAACCTGATTGCCGAGACGCTGTATATCGATAAATTTGACGATAGTGTAGGCACAGACAAAATTGAGGCAAAACTTCGCAAGGGAGAAACTTTTAGTCACGATCACCTGCGCGCATATCGCCTAAGCAAAGAAGAGATTGTGTACAACTGGCTGCAGTACATGAGCCAGATTGCGCGTCAGTATTTCATCATGCAAGGAATGCCTGATCCCAAAGAACGGCTTTTTCAATGCCGCTTTCCTGAGCCGGTATGGGATAACATGCGCAAGTTCTTAACAAGCCTTAGTGAGTTGCCCGTATGGGTCAATACCGACCTATCAGACTCTGTCTTTGGTGGGAAACAGAATAACAACTTCTGGAAAACCATTTTTGAGACAGGCAAGACACCACAAGGAATGCAAGTACTGTCCAAACCGATCAACCTGATCGACATGATTAAGTAGTTACCCAAATGTCAAAATTCCTGACAACCACGGGTACAAACTACCACCTCGAAGAATTGATCAAGGGCGCGTCAGACCGTTTGATTCTTATCAGCCCATTCCTCAAACTGAACGACCGAATGAAGGAACTGCTGGCAGATAAAAACCGCCTGAAAATCGACGTCCGGATCGTCTACGGCAAAAGCGAGTTGCAGCCGCAAGAGATTGAATGGCTGCGCGGCCTGACCTACATCCGAACCAGCTTCTGCAAGAACTTGCATGCCAAGTGCTACATGAATGAAGAGATGTGCATCATCACCAGCCTGAATCTGTACGAGTTCAGCCAGGTGAACAACAACGAGATGGGCATCCTGATTCAGCGCAGCGAAGACGGGCAGCTATACAAAGACGCTTACGAAGAGGCGCAGCGCATCATTCGCATCAGCGATGAGGTGCGCATTTCTCTGGAGCGTGTCGCCAGCAGCGATCCCGAACCTGCGGCAACGCCAGCTGCGGGAGACTCCGGCACCGACAGCGAAACATCCGCCGGCGACAAGATTCCATCGTCCAAGCTGGCGCAGAAGTTCGGGCTCAAAACGGCACAACTGCTGGACCGGGCCACCGAATTGGGCTACCTCTCGCAACAGGGAGACAAACATGCGCTCACGGCGAAGGGTGAGCAGGCGGGGGTGGAGTTTGTCGCCAAGTCCCGTTTTGGCCCTTACTTTCTGTGGCCGCAGGATCTGGCCTTGAACTGACCCGCAGGACGTGCCCCATCCATGATTCAAACCCAGCCTCGCGCCATCATCATTGCGGGCCCCAACGGCGCCGGTAAAACCACCTTCGCACGCGAGTTTCTACCCGCAGAGGCTCACTGCCCAGTATTCGTCAATGCAGACCTGATTGCGGCGGGGTTGTCACCCTTCGCGCCCGAAGTCGCCGCCATCAAGGCCGGACGCATCATGCTGGCGGAAATAGACGACCACGTTGTCCATCGGCGCAGCTTTGCGTTGGAAACGACCCTGTCCGGGCGGGCTTATGCAGCGAAGGTGCTGCACTGGCGATCACTTGGCTACCACGTCAGCTTGTATTTTCTGCAGCTGCCAACCGCTGAAATGGCCATTGAGCGGGTGCGGTTGCGAGTAGCCCAGGGCGGACATAACATCCCGGACGATGTGGTTCGGCGGCGTTTTAAAGCCGGGCTGAACCAGCTTGAAATGACCTACAAGCCCATCGTCAACGCCTGGTTTCTGTACAACAACCAGCATCACCAACCCGTGCTACTGGCCAAAGGAATTAATCCATGAGCGCCATTCCCATACCCACTCCCATCCTCGACCCTGCCCAAGCGGCACTGGCGGCCCTTTCACGCGCGGGGTTGCGCGCAGCCGAAGAGGCTCGGCGAGCCAACACCTACATGGTGGTGGAGGAAAACGGCAAAGTGCTGCATGAAAGCCCGCAGGAGTATTTGCGTAAGCGCCAGCAACAGACAACGCCGTCCACCCCCAAGAACAACGATTGAAACAGAAATTGCTATTTATTTAATAGCTATTAGCGTAATATTCAAAGGCGCCAGAGGCCGATTTGATTCAAGACATGCAGCACCGCTAAACGCCAAGCTATGCGCCCGTCAGAAGCCCTATTCCGGTACCGATCACAAATCCGCGAGATCGCACTGCGCCACCGCGTCAGCAGTGTGCGGGTGTTTGGATCGGCGCTGCATGGAGACGACACGGCCGACAGCGACCTCGATCTGTTAGAGGAGCCCACTGCGCAAACCACGCTGATGGACATTGGCGCGATCCGGTTTGAACTAAAGCAGTTGCTGGGCATGGAGGTGGATGTGCTCACGCCCAACAGCCTGCCCGCCGCCTTTTGGGACCAGGTTGCGCGAGGCGATGGCCGTATGAGCCGGGCGCACCCGCTGCGGGTGTGATTGCCAAGGTACAAGCTGCCGCCCAGCGCACATGGGCACCCGGTTGCTGGAGCGAGCACAAACGGGGGCGGAGCCGGGAGACGCCATTTAGAAAACTCCTGTTTTGATAGCTGCTTGCGCTTATCCATCAAGCGCTAGAGGCCGATTTCATCCAAAGAACTGCAGCACCACCAAAGCCCATCGATGACGCCTCCATTCACCCCCACCTACACCCACATACCGCCCGGCCCGCTGGCAGGCCCCTTGCAGTTGTTGCCCATCAACGCAGAGGTGGTGGCGGTGCACACGGCCGATGGGGCGAATGTGGGTTCGCTCAAAAAAGTGGGCGGGGTCTGGAAGTTCAAGGCCATGGGCTACGACGCAGCCGGTGGCATGGAGCCCGGCCACGGCCCGCTGACGGAGCAGCACAACATGCAGTTCGCCACGCCCGATGCGGCCGAGGTGAGCGCGCGGTTGCTGGGTGCGCTGGTCAGTGGGCCAGGGGTGTCGTCTTAACTTCGGACGCACCCATTTTGCTTCTATTTTTATAGCTGCTTGCGCAATAGTCATGAGCTCAGGAGGCCAATTTTTCACAAAATGGCCTGCTCCGCTAAACTTCCACCCATGCGCCCTTCCCAAGCCCTCAGCCAGCACCGTGAAGCCGTCTGCCGTGCCGCAGCGCGCTACCACGCGGCCAACCCTCGGGTGTTTGGTTCTGCTCTGCGCGGGGATGATGGCGACGGCAGCGATCTGGACCTGTTGGTGGACACACTGCCCGGAACCACGTTGCTGGATCTGGGTGGCCTGCAGGACGAACTGCAGGAGTTGCTGGGCGTTCCGGTCGATGTGCTCACCCTCAAGGACCTGCCAGCCAAGTTCCGCGATACCGTCGCCCAGGAAGCCCGGCCTGTATGACCGTGAACAGGCTGGCGGATGATCTGGACCCCATGCGCCAAGTCATTGCCGACGCGCAATCGTTCACCGAAGGCATGGCCCAGGCGGACTTCGAGCAAGACAGGCGCACCCAGCAGGCGGTGGTCATGAGCCTGATCGTGCTGGGGGAAGCGGCCACCAAGGTGATGGATCAGCACTCCGCTTTTGCAGCCGAGCACAACCACATTCCTTGGCGCAGCATGCGCGGCATGCGCAACCGCATTGCCCATGGCTACTTTGAGATCAACCTCGAAGTGGTGTGGGACACGGTTCAAACCGCCTTGCCGGTTTTGCAAACTCAGCTCGACGCCTTGCCGTCGTCCATTTGATCTGACGCCGCCGAGCGCAACCGCTTTTCGGAGCAGCACAACATGCCGCTCGCAACGCCAGATGCCGTAAAGGTGAGTGCGCGGCTGCTGGGTGCGCTGGTACTGGATATTTCAAAAAGCGTTTCTCATATTTGACAAAATTACGCTTTTGAAAATAATGAGAAACAAATGCCTTCACCCGCACCCCTTACCCCCGAGCAATGCGCCGCCCAACTTCAAGCCTTGGGCGCGCAGATTCGTGCCCAGCGCAAGGCGCTGCGGCTGAGTGCAACGGTAACGGCCGAGGCAGCGGGCCTGTCGCGGGTGACGCTGCACCGCATCGAAAAGGGCGAGCCATCGGTCACCATGGGTGCGTGGTGCAACGCCATGGCGGCGCTGGGCATGGGGCTGCAGGCAACACCCAGCACAGCCGATACAGCAAAGCCAGCACCCGACCGCACCGGCTGGATTCCGGCCAGGGTGCCGCTGGCCGACTACCCGCAGTTGCGTGCGCTGGCCTGGCAGGTGCACGGCACCGACACCCTCACGCCCGCTGAGGCCTTGGGCATTTACGAACGCAATGCGCGGCACCTCGACATGCAGGCCATGTCTGCCAACGAACTGGCCCTGCTGCAGGCATTGCGGCTGGCCCTGTCGCCCAGTGCCAAAACCGACACCGGGGCCAGCGATGCAGTTTGAGCGCCCCCACCACCAGCGCATTGCGCATGTGCTGCGGGCACTGAACGGGGACACGCTGCGCCAGCATGGCTGCCTGTTTGGCGGAGGCACCTGCATTGCGCTGCGCCATGGCGAATACCGCGAGTCGGTGGACATTGATTTTCTGGTGTCTGACGCGGCGGGTTACCGCGAGCTGCGGCAACTGTTTACCGGCCCCGACGGTCTGGCTGCCATCACCCACGCGCACGCGCAGCCACTGGAGGCATTGCGTGAGATAAGGGCCGACCAGTACGGCATACGCACCCAGGTGCAGATGGATGGGCAGCCGATCAAGCTGGAAATCGTGCGCGAGGCCCGCATTGCTTTGGAGCCCCCGGTGGCCGATGACACGCTGTGCGGCGTGAGCACGCTGACGCGGCTGGATCTGGCTGCCTCCAAGCTGCTGGCCAACTCCGACCGCCAGGCTGACGACGGCGTGTTCAGCCGCGACGTGATTGACCTGGCCATGATGGGCTTGCCCTTGCCCGCGCTACGCGCCGCGCTGGCCAAGGCGGCAGAGGCTTATGGCCCCTCGGTGGCGCGCGACCTGGGCAAGGCGATAGACCGGTTGCAGACCCGCACCGGCTGGCTGGAGCGCTGCATGCAGGCCATGGCGATGCAGATGCCCAAGGCGGTGCTGTGGCAAAAGGTGCGCGCCCTGCGGCGCGTTCTGCCCGAGGTTTGAAAAGACTGACAAGCCCCATGCCCCGCCGCAAACCCCACCACCACGTTTACGTGGTCGAACTCTCCAAGGACGTGCTGAACGAGCCGCGCTTTCGCAAGTGCAACCCCGGCTACGTGGAAGGCATGCCCTGCGTGTACGTGGGCATGACGGGCCTGGACCCGGATATGCGGTTTGACAAGCACAAGGCGGGCATTCAGGCCAACCGGTTTGTGACGCAATATGGTCTGCGCCTGCTGCCTGACTTGTACGATGGCTTCAACCCCATGGGCTACGAAGAGGCGGTGGACCGGGAGATCGAGATGGGCATTGACCTGCGCTCGGCAGGGTTTGGGGTGTGGCAGGCGTGATGCGTTTACCCCGCTCATCCTTTAATATCAAGGTTTACTCATATTTTCATAGCTGCTTGCGCTTATTCATCAAGCGCTAGAGGCCAATTTCATTCAAACTTTCATCACCATCACCATGAACTTTGCAGACCGCCTCAAGCAACTTCCCTCCGCCAGCCACCTTGCCGCCCTGCAATTGCTGGGCGCGGACGGCCAGGTGCTCGCCACCATCGAGAACAAGCCTGGCCAGACGGGATCGCTGGTGGTGTATGCCGCGCTGGCGGCGCTGTATGGGGGCAGCATCACGCCTGCGGCGGCCAGCCTGGGGCTGGAGTGGTATGCCGAGCATGTGGCCGATGCGCGGGCTTTCCCCGGCAAGCACCCCAACATCGACCGGCTGCTGGCGTGGGCGCAGGGCACCGAGAGCTACCGCGCCCAGCCCGTGGCCGCGTGATGGCCAGGTGGCGGAGGTGCTCTTTTGGTTACAGGGTGTCGAACACGCCCCGGTTCATTCGTCGTAAAAAGGTGGGCGGTTTGTCGCTGCGCGTGCGGTCACCCGCACCGCTTTCCACCTGAAAGGACACCGACCATGACCACCACCGGCCCCTCCACGGGCACAGTCACCCTGCACCGCGTGCTGCGCGCGCCGCCCGAGCGGGTGTACCGCGCCTTTCTCGACCCCGACGCCCTGTGCAAGTGGCTGCCGCCGCATGGCTTCACGGGCCGGGTGCTGAGCCTGGACGCTCGCGTGGGCGGCACCTACCGCATGCAGTTCACCAACCTCGACAATGGCCAGACGCATGCGTTTGGCGGCGCATATGTAGAGCTGGTGCCGGGCGAGCGCATCGTGCACACCGACCGGTTTGACGACCCCCACCTGCCGGGCGAGATGCTCACCACGGTCACGTTCAAGGCCGCGTCGGTGGGCACCGAGCTGGCGGTGGTGCAGGCGGGCATTCCGGCTGTCATCCCCACCGAGGCGTGCTATCTGGGCTGGCAAGAGTCGCTGCAGTTGCTGGCGCTGCTGGTCGAGGCGGAAGTTTCGGGCTGACACCTGCGGTGGCCGGCTTGCGCCCAGCGCGCGTGCAATGGTGTGGCCCAGTGCGAACGCGGAGGTGTGCGGCAGACGGGTGCAACGCACCATCGCAAGGGCTGACGAGCTTCTTTAGCTAGTTTTTTCATAGCTGCTCGCGCTTATCCCTTCTGCTCAAAGTGCCCGTTTGCCATCAAATTGGGTTACCCTCGCCGCCTTATCCTCAAGGAACCTGCCATGAAAAAACTCAACGTCACCATCCAGCTTGAAATGTCCGTGCCGGACGACTGGGAACTGGTAGGAACGTCCGAAGGCACGCCGGTGCTCAAGCTGCCCAACGGCGTGTTCATGGACGTGGCCATCGAGCCGCTGTTTGCCAGCGATCCCGAGGAAACCTGGAGCAGCACCGATGACGACGATGTGCTCAACGACATTCTGGACATGGTGGAGAGCGAGGCGGTGACTTACGAGTTCATCACGCACTGAGTGTGGCGCGGTGGTGGTCATGGCCACTCAAGTAGCCATGGCCATGCCGTGACAAGCACTGCGTGCGCTGCAGCGCACGTGTTTCAGGCCCCGCGCAGGTACATCTATCGCTATATTTTATATAGCACATTGCGCTTATCCAGCGTGCGCTAGCGCCGTATTTGACTCAAAGTTGCGACCGCAGCCAGCCGGTCAGCTTTTCGTGCGCCTTCTCGCGCAGCGGCCGGTTGAGCCATTCTTCGTAGGTTACGCGGCGCGATCTTTTGAGGTCGTCTTCAAACACCTCGGTCTGCCGCTTGGCAAACGCGGCGTCGTACACGTTCAGATTGGCCTCGTCGTTCAGGCGGAATGAGCGGTTGTCGAAGTTGGTGGAGCCCACCGACACCAGCAACTGGTCCACGATCATGACCTTGCAGTGGTACATGGTGGGCTGGTATTCATAAATCAGCGCGCCCGCCTGCAGCAGCGGGCCCCAGGTGGCGCGGGATGCGGCTTTCACGGTGTCGGTGTCGGTGTGCTCGCCGGGGGTGATGAAGCGCACGCGCACGCCGCGCGCCAAGGCGTCCATCAGGTGTTTCTGGGTCAGTTCGTCGGGCACGAAATACGCCACCGACAGGTCGATGCTGCGCTCGGCCGCTGTGATGGCCAGGTGGTACATGAGTTGCATGCTCTCGCTGCCGCTCGATGGCGAGCTGGAGAACATCTGCGCCTTTTGCGCACCGGCGGGCGCAATGGGCGGGAAATACAGCGCGCCATGCAGCACCTTGCCGGTGACCTTGAGCCAGTTGTCCAGAAAGGTGGCCTGCATCTGCGCCACCACGGGGCCGCGCACCAGGTAGTGCGAGTCGCGCCAGTGGTCGGGGTCTTGCGCGTTGCCCATCCATTGCGGCGCAATGCCCACGCCGCCCGTGAAAGCGACCTGCCCGTCCACCACCAGCAGCTTGCGGTGGGTGCGGTTGTTCAGGCGAGCCAGGTTGTACCAGTGGGGCTTGTGGAATTTTTCGATCTGCACGCCCGCCTCTTTCATCTCGGTGAGGTAGCTTTCGTCCATCTTGGCGCTGCCCACCCAGTCGAGCAGCACATGCACGCGCACACCGGCGCGGGCGCGCTCGCTCAGGGCGTCGGCAAACTGCTTGCCGATATCGCCCGACCAGTAGATGTAGGTTTCAAAGGTGATGCTTTTTTTTGCGCCCTGGATGGCGGCCAGCATGGGCGGAAAAATCTGGTCGCCGTTGAGCAGCTCGGTCACCGCGTTGCCGCCCACGATGCCGGGGCCCAGCAGGCTGCCCAGCGCGCGCTCGAAATCCGGGCTGGCGGTGCTGTACAGGCGTGGCAGTTGTTGCTGCACCTTTTTTTCGCCCGCGGTGAAGTTGAGCGCCAGCAACACAAGGGCGCCCGTGGCCAGGGCGGTCAATAGAACGGTGAGCATGGTGGAACGGCGGCGGCCCGCTGCTTTTTGCATGGGGCGATTGAGGGCGGCGCCTGCGCGGCGCGATGTAGGCGAACGCCGCCAACGAAAGCGCGTGGTTATGCGGCATGGCGGCCCGCTGCAGCGGCACAATGGCAGACTGCCGTGGGGCCTGGGTGCGCTGCACCGGGGCCCTGCGCCCTTGTTTTTTTGCTTTACCCATGTCTGCCACCGCCGTGCCCGCACCAGCCCCTCACCCC
>NZ_QOZT01000104.1:0-11641 GCF_003345135.1 Acidovorax sp. BoFeN1 | reverse complement strand
CAGGCTCTCGGTGAAGGTGTCGGCTCCGCGCATGGATGGCTCGTCTGTCTGGTCAGTGGGGGGCTTGATTGTCGCGGCTGGGCGGCTGTCGCGGACTGTCGGTGGGGAGTATTTCAGCAGCCTGCTAGCGCTTATGTATCAAGCGCCAGTAGCTCTATTTTTGATAGTGAATGGTGGCGGGAGGCAGGTGGGCCGCATGGCCGCCGTGGGGCCTGCTGGCACTACCATAGGGCCATAATTCGCTATTTAACTAATAGCTGTATGCGCCTGATATATAAGCGCTTGAGGCTAAAAATGCTTCAAATCAGGGGCGGATTACTTGCCAACCTCATCGACCATTGCGCGGAAATCGTCGATGTCTTCGAAGCTCCGGTACACGCTGGCAAAGCGGATGTAAGCCACCTTATCGAGCTTCTTGAGCTCGCGCATGACGAGCTCGCCAATGTGGCTGGAAAGCACTTCACGTTGCCCCATGTTGAGCAGCTTCTCCTCGATGCGCTCAATGGAGCTGTCGATCTGGGTGGTGCTGACGGGCCGCTTGCGCAGAGCCAGATTGAACGACGCAAGCAGCTTGACGCGGTCGTATTCAATACGGCGGCCGTCTTTTTTGACCACCACCGGGAAGTTCACCTCGGGGCGCTCGTAGGTGGTAAAGCGCTTCTCGCAGGCGCTGCACCGGCGCCGCCGCCGAACAAAATCCCCCTCCTCAGACACCCGGGTTTCAACGACTTGCGTCTCTTGGTGGCTGCAGAAGGGGCACTTCATGGGGCAGTGCGCTGGGCTTAACCGTAAACAGGGAAACGGGCCGTCAACGCGTTGACCTTGGCACGCACGGCGGCGATGTTGGCCTCGTCGCGCGGGTTGTCCAGCACGTCGGCGATCAGGTGGGCCGTCATGCGCGCTTCTTCTTCCTTGAAACCGCGCGTGGTCATGGCGGGGGTGCCAATGCGCACGCCGCTGGTCACCATCGGCTTTTCAGGGTCGTTGGGGATGGCGTTCTTGTTGATGGTCATGTGGGCGGCGCCCAGCACGGCCTCGGCTTCCTTGCCGGTGATGCCCTTGGCGCGCAGGTCCACCAGCATCACGTGGCTTTGCGTGCCGCCGCTCACGATGCGCAGACCACGCTGGGTCAGCGTCTCGGCCACGACCTTGGCGTTCTTCACCACTTGTTCCTGATAGGCCTTGAACTCGGGCTGCAGCGCTTCCTTGAAAGCCACGGCCTTGGCCGCGATGACGTGCATCAGCGGGCCACCCTGCAGGCCGGGGAAGATGGCGCTGTTGATGGCCTTTTCGTGCTGGGCCTTCATCAGGATGATGCCGCCACGGGGGCCGCGCAGGCTCTTGTGGGTGGTGGAAGTGACCACGTCAGCGTGCGGCACGGGGTTGGGGTAGACGCCGGCGGCAATCAGCCCGGCGTAGTGGGCCATGTCCACCATGAAGATGGCGCCGATTTCCTTGGCTATTCTTGCAAAGCGCTCGAAATCGATGTGCAGGCTGTAGGCCGAGGCACCGGCAATGATGAGCTTGGGCTTGTGTTCCCGTGCCTTGGCTTCCATCGCGTCGTAGTCAATGGCTTCCTGGGCGTTGAGTCCATAGGAGATGACGTTGAACCACTTGCCGGACATGTTCAGTGGCATGCCGTGTGTCAGGTGGCCGCCTTCGGCCAGGCTCATGCCCATGATAGTGTCGCCGGGCTTGAGGAATGCCAGGAAAACGGCCTCGTTGGCGGATGCGCCGCAGTGGGGCTGCACGTTGGCGGCTTCGGCGCCGAAGATCTGCTTGACGCGGTCGATGGCAAGTTGCTCAGCCACGTCCACATGCTCGCAGCCACCGTAGTAGCGCTTGCCGGGGTAGCCTTCGGCGTATTTGTTGGTGAGTTGCGTGCCCTGAGCCCACATCACTGCGGGGGAGGCGTAGTTCTCGCTGGCGATGAGCTCAATGTGATGCTCTTGCCGGGCGTTTTCAGCCTGGATGGCGGCAAACAGCTCGGGATCGGTTTGTTCGACAAGAATATTGCGGTTGTACATGATTGGCAGTCCTATGAACTTGTGTCCCTTGAAACAAGGGCTGCCCAGGCGAACGGCGGAACGCAGAAGGCCCTGAGCCTTTGCGGCACGCTCCCTAGTGGTTCACAAGAGGCATGCCCTTGCCGGTTTCCACGTCAGCGGCGGCACCTTGTGGGGAGCCGCGCCTATCGCCAGTCGCGTACGCCTCTAGTGTAGCTGACCGGCGCCTCATCACTCGATGGGATGCCCGTTTTCAAAGACCTTAAAGCAGCGCGAGCTTGTCGCCTGCGGCTTCGGGGGCATCGGCGGGCGCGACAACCGGTACGGTGCGGGCCGGGGCCTGGGTCGACAGGGTGGCGGGCGGGTTCAGGGGAGTGGATCGTCCACCAGCGACCTGGCGCAGCCGGAAATGCTCGGCCAGCACCTTGGCGGTGTATCCGCCGTCATCGGGCAGATTGGCCGCGCCCACGTAATAGCGCAGCCCGCCTTCCACCGAACCAGCCCGGGCTATGCATTCCTGAAGCACCTTCACACCGACGCGCAGGTTGGTAACCGGATCGAACGCTGCAAAGTGACCGCCAAAATTTTCGTACTTGTCGGTGTGAACCCGCGTCATCACTTGCATCAGGCCCTGGGCACCCACGGAGCTCTGGGCGAAGGGGTTGAAGCTGGATTCGATGGCCATGATGGCCAGGATCAGGGTCGGATCGATCTTGGTGCGTGCGCCGGTTTCATAAGCTTCAGCCACCAGTGCGCTCAGGGGTTCTGGCGCAACGCGGTATTTCTTGCTCAGCCAGTAAGCCACCGCAGCCTGCTCTTTTGGCAGGTCCTTGGGGTTGCTGGCAGTGGCGCGTTCGATGGCCCCCAGCTCTACTGGCATTTCCAGCAGGGCCACCTGACGGGACTGCAGCCAGTCCATCAGATGCGCCTCGCCCGCCTTGCGCAGGTCCGGGCGGGCCGTAAGGGTCAAAACAACAAAGGCAACGACCAGCCCGATGAGGGCAAAACTGTTGTGGGTGATTTCAAGGAAACCTTCGGTCACGTCGGCCACGAAGGTCCGTACGCCGGAGACTATTTTTCCTGACGCTGTCATAGCTCTTCCTTTCTGAAGCGACGCCTGCTTGCGATACCGTCGTCAACGACAGCATCGGCTCAGGGAGTCACCTGGATTGGTACGCCATCAATTCCGTGCTTCGTTCATGACTCGAGCGATGAATTGACTTAGCCGGGTTCGGCAGCGGGTTGGGGTTTTTACTAGCCCTGTTGGGGGCTGGCGGATTCTAGGAGGTCACTTAATGCCAAGTCAATACTAACAAAGTTATTCAAAATGCATAATTGTTATGATAAAGCTGTAAAAAACCTCAGTAAAACGCCTATTCTTGCAATTTCGGCTGGCTTGGGAGCGCTTGTTCTGTGACCCCTGTGTGTCAATTTCAATCGCGGTCTTGTGAGCCATTGAGAATGCAATTTGAGTTGGGCGAGTGAGTTTGGTAAGGTTACGTTGCCTGTCGATTTCAGGCATCGCCAGACAAAGCAAAGTCTCCCGCTGAAGGCATGCAGTGCCCAGGCGCAGTAGATGCAGCTTTTATGGCAAACCTTGGAGGCAATACCTTGTCTCCTCGCAATGTGGACTTTCAACTCCAGATTGCGAACCGATGGCAAAGACCGTTGCGTCAGCCGTCAAGCCCGGTGGGCAGGCCATGAGGTCTGTCCACCGGGCTTTCTTGTTGGTGCATCCATGCCGGGTGTTGTGTCTGTGTTTTGGCCGGTTGCGGGGGCCAGTTCGCCGGTTGCATATATATAGGGATAATGGGCGGGGTTCTCCATGGCTGGCCTCGTTGCGCCGGGAGAGTGGATTTCATCAACCGACCTGCCCGTGTCAGTCGATCTGACCAGCTTGCGCCAGATCATTTCTTGATGCTTGGCCCGACGCCATGGCGTGGTCTTTTGCTGGAACCCGGTGAAAATGGCACTCCCGCTCGCAAGCGCTCACGCATGTGGCCGCAGCGTCCAGCTTTCCCCCAAGTGGCTTGTCCGGTCCTCTCATTCATTGGATCCATGTTTCCTTTTTTTTCTCGCAGCAAAATGTCCGACGTACCTGAAGTGAATCCGGCCCCGGCCAAAACCCAAGAGTCGCATCCCCTGGATGCGCTGACTGGTGGCGCTTTCTCGGCCGCCACGTCAAGTGAGCGGGCTTCCCGCATCCGTGACTGGCTCGCCACCCAGCCGGCGCCCGAGCAACTGCAAGAGGTTTTCAAGGAACTGAGCGGGCGCGACAAGGGGGCTGCACGCGCGGTACGCGAACGGCTGGATGAAATCCGTCGCGCCAAGGGCCAGGAGGCCATTGCGGCCGAGTGGGCCGAAAAAGCCCAGGCATTGCTGGCGGCTCCCAAGCTCAACATTGCAGATGCCCTCGCGTGGCAGCGTGATGCGGCGAAGGCGGGCGCGCCCCTGTCGCGCGAACCCCTGTCGCTGCTCAAGGTGCAGGTGGCTGACCGGGTGAAGGTGATTGAAGACCTGCAGCACCGTGTCCAGGTGCAGCGTGAAGCTGCCGTGCTGCTGGCCCAGCGCATCGAGGTGCTTTCCACCAAATCGTGGAAGGACGCCCAAGCTGCGCTCGAGTTGCTGCGTGCCGACGTGGCGCGGTGGCAGGAGCAGGCCCAGGAACTGACGGGCGACGCCAGCTGGGTCAGCGTGGAGGCACGGTTCCCGCCGCTGCTGGAGGCCTCGCGCACCCAGTTGCTGGTGGTGTGGGATGCCTTCCAGCCCGCCGTGGCGCAAGCCGCTGCCGCTGCCGAAGACGCCGCAGCGCCGTTGCCACCTGTGCCAGTTTGGGCCGATGAGTTGCGTTCCGCGCGTGGTTTGCCGACCGAGGCAGCGGCCGCAGCCGCTGCAAAGCCGGCCCGCGCTGTCAAGCCCAAAGTGGCTCCGGAGGTCGTTGAAAAGGCCGCTCAGGTCGTCCGCGAGGCCCTCGTGACGCTGGAAAAGGAAACCGCTGAAGGCCATGGCAAAGCCAGCGCCGGTGCGGCGGCTGCTCTGCGGGCGGTGCTCAAGGTGCACGGCAAACACATCGACAATGCGCTGGAGCAGCAGGTGCATACCGCGCTGGTGGCCGCCGGTGAGCTCGAAGGGTGGCAGCGCTGGGGTGCCGATCAGGTGCGCGAAGACCTGGTAGCCAAGGCCGAAGCCTTGCTCAACCGGCCCGAAGGCCAGGCCTTGGGTGGCCGCAAGATGCAGGAATCTCTGCGCCAGTTGCGCGAGCAATGGAAGCAGTCGGACCAGGGCGGTGCGCCCAACCATGCACTGTGGAAAAAGTTTGATGAGGCATGCAACGCGGCGCACAAGGTGGTCGAAGCCTGGCTCGACAAGATCCGCACCGAAGCCGCCGAACACAAGGCCCAGCGGCTCGCTTTGATTGAAGAGGTCAAGGCCTGGGCTCAGGAGCATGCCGCCTCGGGCGACTGGAAGGCCATCAACCGGGCGCTGCACCAGTTTGGCGACCGTTGGCGTGAAGGCGGCCATGTTGGCGAAAAAATCTTTGCCGAACTGCAGCCGCTGTGGAAACAAGCCATTGCCGCTGCCGCCGCGCCGCTGGAGAACGCGCAAAAAGAGAGCCTGGCCCGTCGCCACGCCATGATTGATGAAGCGGTGGCACTGGGCGCTGCTCCCACGCTGCGCATTGATGCAGTGAAAGCCTTGCAACAGCGCTGGCAGGCCGAAGCCCAGACCGTGCCGCTGGACCGAAAGCATGAACAAAAGCTCTGGGATGCCTTCCGCAAGCCAATTGACGAGGCCTTCAATCGCAAGTCGGCTGACCGCGAAAAAGCCGTGACCGAACTGAGTGCGCGTGATCGGGCGGTGCTGGAGGCCTCCAAGGCGCTGGAAGCCGCCAATGCCAGTGGCGATGTGCAGCAGATTCGTACGGCCATGCAGGCACTGGAAGCCGCGCTGCACGGGCAGGCCCAGGCAGCACAGGCTGTGGCGTCGGCACAGAATAATGAGAAAAATCAGCCTCAAACGTCCAATCCAGAAGCGGTTGCAGCTCCTGAAAATGTAGCGTCTGATGCCCCCTCGGAAGGTTCCGAAGAAGCTCCTGCCCCCGCCGCTGTTGCGCCCAAGCCGGCTGCGCGTCCGGTGGTGGCGGTGCGTGGCGATGACCGCCCAGGCATGAAGAAAGATGCACCCGCAGCGCCAGGTCGCAGCGGGCGCCCTGGCGATCGCCGCGACGGGCGGGGTGATCGCGATGCAGGCCGTGGCCCGCGTGCGGACGGCCATTTTGGTGATCGCAATGACCGTGGTGGCCGCTTCGGTGATCGTCCCGCATACGAAGACCGTGGACCGCGCCTGGGTGACACGGCTTTCCGTGCCCAGCGGGACGCCATGGAGCATGCACAGTTCGCGCTCAAGAAGCTGGCGGCACAGGCCCACGGTGAGGCGCTGACGCAGCTGCTGACAGCGTGGGAAAAGCGCGACGCGGCGCTGGTGCCAGGTACGCAGGAACTGGGTGGTCGGGTAACTGCTGCCGTGCGGGGTGCATGGTCGCAGGCGCTTTCTGCTCCTGCAGCGGGCGACGCCGCTGAAGCCTTGCTGCGGCTGGAAATAGCGGCCGAGGCGCCGACCCCTGCAGAACACATCGCCGCCCGTCGCATGTTGCAACTGCAGTTGCTCACGCGCCGCAACGATCCTGCTCCCACCCAGACCTGGGGGCAAGATGCTGCGCGTGTGCTGGCCAGTGCCAGCGATCCTGCCAGTGCGCGCCGTCTGCAGAACGTACTGAAAACACTGCTGCGCAAGTGACCGCATGACCGCCGCATTGCAGATACGTCCCTTTGAAGCGGGGGATGAGGAGGCTGCGGTGGCTCTCTGGCGCGACTGCGGCCTGCTGCGCCCGTGGAATGATCCCCGCAAAGATATTGCGCGCAAGCAGGCCGTGCAGCCCGGGCTTTTTCTGGTGGCACTGGTCCAGGGGCGGGGTGGGGCAACTGAGTTCGTCGGAACCGCGATGGCCGGGTATGACGGCCATCGCGGCTCGGTGTATTACCTGGCTGTGGCGCCAGGGCGGCAGCGGCTTGCCATTGGCCGCGGCCTCATGGCGCGGGTGGAGCAGGAATTGCTGGCCATGGGTTGCCCCAAGATCAATGTGCTGGTGCGCACCACCAATGTGCAGGTGATGGCGTTCTATGAAAAGCTGGGTTATGCCAGGGACGATGCCTTCAGTCTTGGCAAGCGTCTGATACCCGACCTGTGAGTTCTTGCGCTGTGAATGGCAATGGGATGGCCACCGTTGCAGAACAGAAACGAAAAAACCCGTTGCAATTGCAACGGGTTTTTTGGTGTTTTGGTGCCCAGGAGAGGACTCGAACCTCCACGATGTTACTCGCTAGTACCTGAAACTAGTGCGTCTACCAATTCCGCCACCTGGGCATTTCAGGAAAGAATCAAATTATAGAGCATCTTTGTGAAGCGGCAGGCCTTGGCGCGAAGTTTTTTGTATTTCGTGTTGCGTCTCACCAGGCGATGTATGGAGCTGCATTTCGGCTGCGGAAAATAAAAAAGCCGCTGTGTATACAGCGGCTTGAATAGTTTGAAAACAGTCTTCGGTTCTCGTTAAACTTGGTGCCCAGGAGAGGACTCGAACCTCCACGATGTTACTCGCTAGTACCTGAAACTAGTGCGTCTACCAATTCCGCCACCTGGGCATTTCAGGAAAGTCTAAGATTGTATATCAAAAAAACCACCCCCGACGCACCCGCTGCGCATCTGTCCGACGAGATTGAAGGCAGCGTTCAGGGGCACCGTGATGGCCATGGATTTGTCATTCGCGACGATGGCCAAGGCGACATTTTCATCCCCCCCAATGAGATGCGCGCCGTGCTGCACAAAGACCGTGTGCGTGTGCGCATCGTGCGCCAGGACCGCCGCGGCCGTCCCGAGGGGCGCGTGGTGGAAATCATCGAGCGCCCGCCGCAGCCGCTGATCGGCCGATTGCTCCAGGAAAGCGGCGTCTGGCTGGTGGCTCCTGAAGACAAGCGTTATGGGCAGGATGTGCTGATTCCCAAGGGGGCCACCGGCGCGGCCAAGCCGGGGCAGGTGGTGGTGGTCGAGTTGACCGAGCCCCCCGCGCTGTTTGGTCAGCCCGTGGGGCGTATCACCGAGGTGCTTGGCGAGGTGGACGACCCGGGCATGGAGATTGAAATCGCGGTGCGCAAATATGGTGTGCCGCACGAGTTCTCTGCCGAATGCCTGGCGCAAGCGAAAGAGCTGCCCGAAAAGGTGCGCGCGCAGGACAAGAGGCACCGTGTGGACCTGACCGACGTGCCCCTGGTCACCATCGACGGCGAAGACGCCCGCGATTTCGACGACGCGGTCTATTGCGAGCCTGCCAAGGTGGGGCGCAGCAAGGGCTGGCGCCTGCTGGTGGCCATTGCCGATGTGAGCCACTATGTGGAGACCGGCAGCGCCATCGACATTGACGCTTACGACCGCGCCACCAGCGTTTACTTTCCGCGCCGCGTGATCCCCATGCTGCCCGAGAAGCTCAGCAACGGGCTCTGTTCTCTGAACCCCGAGGTGGAGCGCCTGTGCATGGTCTGCGACATGCTGGTGACTGCCAAGGGCGAGGTGCACGCGTACCAGTTCTACCCGGCCGTGATGTTCAGCCACGCACGCTTCACCTACACCGAGGTGGCGGCGATCCTGGCCAACACGCGCGGCCCCGAGGCCAGCAAGCGCAAGGACCGGGTCAAGGACCTGCTCAACCTGCACGACGTGTACCGCGCGCTGCTCATCGCACGCCAGGCGCGCGGCGCGGTAGATTTTGAAACCACCGAGACGCAGATCGTCTGCGACGAAAACGGCCGCATCGAAAAGATCGTGCCGCGCACCCGCAACGATGCGCACAAGCTCATTGAAGAAGCCATGCTGGCAGCCAATGTGTGCAGCGCCGATTTCATCGCGCAGGGCGGCCAGCCCGGCCTGTTCCGTGTGCACGAAGGCCCCACGCCCGAAAAACAGGAAATTCTGCGCGGCTACCTCAAGGCCATGGCGGTGGGCATGACGATTGGCGATAACCCCCATCCGTCAGAATTTCAGGCGATTGCCGAGGCCACCAAAGACCGGCCTGACGCGCAGCAGATCCACAACATGCTGCTGCGCTCCATGCAGCAGGCCATCTATACGCCGGTCAACAGTGGTCACTTCGGCCTGGCATTCGATGCCTATACGCACTTCACCAGCCCCATCCGGCGCTACCCCGACCTGCTGGTGCACCGTGTCATCAAGGCCATTCTGGGCAAGAGCAAATACAAGCTGCCCTCGCTGCCCACGCCAGGCGAAGCGCACGCCAAGCTGGCCAAGCGCCTGGCGGCCCGCGTGGCAGCGCCGGGCACCAAACCGCGCAAGGATGTGGTGCCGCCCAGCCGCGATACGCAGGCCTGGGAAGCCGCAGGCCTGCACTGCAGCGCCAACGAGCGCCGCGCCGACGAGGCCAGCCGCGATGTCGAGGCCTGGCTCAAGTGCAAATACATGCGCGAGCACCTGGGCGAAGAATATGGTGGCGTGGTCAGCGCGGCCACCAGTTTCGGCATCTTCGTGACGCTGGATGCGATGTATGTGGAAGGCCTGGTGCACATCACCGAACTGGGCGGCGAATACTTCAAGTTCGACGAGGCACGCCAGGAACTGCGCGGTGAACGCACGGGTATCCGGTATTCGATTGGCACCCGGGTGCGCGTGCAGGTCAGCCGCGTGGATCTGGATGGACGCAAGATCGACTTCCGCCTGATACGAGAGGGCGAGGAGCTGGTGGGCCGCGCGCTCAAGGACAAGGGCGTGGCGCCGGAGTCCGCCGGTCCACGCAAGGCGGGTGGGCGCTCGGGCGACCGCAAGCGTGCCCAGGCGCCTGAGCCGTCGGCGACCGAGCGTGCCTCAATGACCCGGGATCAGGCTGCGCGCTCCCCCGGCAAGGCAAAGGCATCTGCCAAGAAGACTGCCTCCAGCGGCACCACCGGCAAAAGCAAGAGCCGAAAGCCGCGCCGCAGTTGAACCCCAGATAGCCCACCGCGCTGCGGCGGTGTTTGAATTGCTATATTATTAATAGCTTCTAGCGCTTTACCAATAAGGGCTAGCGGCTATTTTCATGCTTAATTTTGGGTAATTTGGCGCGCCAGGGCACTGGCCGTCAGCTGGTGGCCTGCAGGCCAGCGATCGGCGGCAAGACCGTGCTGGTACACGGCTTGTGATGCCGCAGGCTGCGCTTCGGCGCCCGCTGCCAGGTGCGCGCCCACCATGCCCGCCAGCACGTCGCCTGTGCCAGCCGTGGCGAGCCGTGCGTTGCCGGTGGGGTTGACGGCTGGGGGGTATCCCGGTGCCGCGATCACGGTACCAGAGCCCTTGAGCACGGTCACGCAATCGAACTGCTCTGCCAGCTGCTGTGCCGCGTTCAACCGGTCGGCCTGCACCTCGGCGGCGGACATGCCCAGCAGCCGCGCCGCTTCGAGGGGGTGGGGTGTCAGCACCGTAGGCAGCCCCCGCGCGGCGCGAGACACTACCTCCGCGCGCAGCGCGGCATCGGTTGCCAAGGCGTTGAGCGCATCGGCGTCCAGCACCAGCCGGGCGGCCCGTGCCAGCACGGCGGGCAGCACTGCGCGCACGGCCTCGCCACCGCCACAGCCGCACACCACCGTGAGCTGTTCCAGCGCCAGTGCGTCAAAGCGGCGAAACATCAACTCGGGCTGCGCCATGTCGATGGCCATCTGGCCATCGTCGAGCAAGGCCACCAGCACCCGGCCCGCGCCGGCATGCAATGCGGCAGAGGCTGCGAGCAGCGCTGCGCCCGTCATGCCCAGCCCCCGCGCCGCCAAGCCTTCGCCGCCCACGATGGCCACATCACCGTAGCTGCCCTTGTGGCTGGCGTGGCTGCGCGGCGCGGGCAGGGCGGGGCCGGCCAGCCATGCGCTGGGGGGCTCTGGTTCGGGGGAGACGCCCAGATCATCCAGCCACACGCTGCCCGCTCCGTCTCGCCCCGCGGCGGTGAACAGGCCGGGTTTGAGCGTCAGCAGGCTGAGCGTGTGGCGTGGTTTTGGTTGCTGCCTGGATATCGGCCCTGTCGGCAAGGCAAAGCCTGCAGCGAACTGGCCCGTGTCCGCATCCAGGCCCGAGGGCAGATCGACGGCCAGCACAGGGGCCGGGCCGTTCTGCAGGGCCACCAGCACGCCCAGCAGCCGGAGGTCTGGCGCGCGCACTGGGGCGGCGGATGAGACGCCAATCCCCAGCAGGGCATCGATGCACAGGTCTGCGGCGGTCATATCGGAGGGCACCTCATCGGCCCAGGTCACTCCAGCGTCCAGTGCGCGTTGCCACGATTGGCGGGCATCGGGGGGTGCGTGCTCCGGGGTGCCGAGCCATGTCACCACCACCCGCCGTCCATCGCGCTGCAGGTGAATGGCTGCCTCCAGCCCGTCGCCACCGTTGTTGCCGGGGCCGCAGGCAATCCACACGGTGCGCGCATGGGGCGCCAGCGCCTGCGCCAGCCGGGCCACCGCCAGGCCGGCGCGCTGCATGAGGGTGTGCGGCGGCAGGGCTGCTGCGGCCTGCTGCTCCAGGCGCCGGGTGGCTGCCGTGTTGAACAGGGGGTG
>NZ_QOZT01000103.1:0-11693 GCF_003345135.1 Acidovorax sp. BoFeN1 | reverse complement strand
TCATCGCCATGGCGTTCCTGATCGCCGGCAAACTTACCCACCTGCCGGGCAATCCTCTGCTAAAAGCAAGGGCCTGACCATGGACTCAGTGGGGAATGTTGTACGCCACCCGAAATAGAAGAGAACCATATTTGGTCTATAAATAAATGCGACAGACCCCGCCATGCGTGTGCGTCCGGCCCCCAACAGAGCCGCCCTATTTGTAACAGTGCCATGACGCAAAAAGCGTCCGCACAGCAGGCCAGGGCCCTGTCAAACGTCTTTGCACTGAAAGATGCTGGACCGCAACGCAGAAAGCTCCAGCACCCGCAGCCCGCCGTACTCAATGCGGATGGCCCCTTGCTGTTCGAGCGCAGCCAGGGCCTCATTGACGCGCTGGCGCGACAGCCCCACCAGGTAAGCCAGCTCCTGCTGCGTGATGCGCAGCACCTCGCCCACATTGGGGTAAAGCACGGGGTTGAACAACGAGGCCAGGCTGCGTGCCACCCGCACATCGGGGTTGTTCAGCCGGTCGATCTCGCGCGCCGCAATGAACTGCCCCAGGCGTTCATTGAGCTGGTTCATCACAAAGCGGTTGAAGCCGATGGAGTGGTCGAGCAGCCAGTGAAAGGTGTCGATCGGCAGTCCCGCCACCACACTTTTGCGCAGGGCCTGGATGTTGTAGCGGTAGGGCTCGCGCTTGAGCGCGGTGCCCTCGCCAAACCAGCCGCCGGGAGGCACGCCAGTGAAAGTCATGGTCTGGCCCTGGGCGTTGTCGCTGCTCATCTTGAGCAGGCCCTCCACCACGCCAAACCAATAAGTCACCGGCCGCCCGAGACGGCAGACATAGTCCCCCGCTTTCGCGTCGCCCACCAGCAAGGAGGCCACGGCGCGTTCACGCTCGGCGGGCTGCAACGGCATCAGCCAGGGAATGCCGCCCAGCTCGGCCTCTGTGGGCGGGCGACGGCGCTGGTGCAAGGACAGATCGTGGGTCATGCGCGATTCTTCGGGGCGATGGAGACTCGGGTTTTAGGGGAATACCACGAGCCGAATTGTCGTCATAAAGACAAAAAAATGCCAATCCTCGCCGGATGATGGCCCCCGTTGGGAGCATCGCTCCCTGATTTCCAAGGACCAGCCGGTGAAACATCCCATCCGTTCGAGCACTTCGCAGGCCACAGGCCGCCCCGTTACCCATCTGGCCCGCCGCAAGCTGCTGGCGATGGCCGCGACGCTGCCCTGGCTGGGGGCAGGCAGCGTGCGGGCACAGGAGGGTTCGATCAAGATCGCCCAGTCCACCGCGCTCAGCGGCCCGCTGGCCGACCTGGGCTCGGCCATGCACCAGGGCGCCAAGGCCGCCTTTGCCGCCATCAACGCCAAGGGCGGAGTGCAAGGCCGCACCATCGAACTCGCCACACTCGACGATGCCTACGAAGTGCCCAAGGCACTGGCCAACGTCGAGCGGTTTCTGGCCGACAGCAGCTACTTTGCCCTGTTCAACTGCATGGGCACCCCCATGATCGACGCGATGCTACCCAAGGTGATCGAGAGCGGCATCCCTTTCTTTGCGCCGTTCACAGGGGCCCAGCTGAGCCGCACCAAGACCGCCCGCAATGTTTTCAACATCCGGGCAAGCTATGCCGACGAGGCCGAAAAACTGGTGCAGCACCTGTCCACGATCGGCATCCAGCGCATTGGCATCGTTTACCAGAACAACTCGTTCGGCAAGGAGGTATTCGACTCGGCCCGGCAATCCATGAGCCGACTCAAACTGCCGGAAGCCGCCGCTGTGACGGTTGAAAACAACGCCTCGGACGCCGGCGCGGCGGCGGCCAAGCTCGCAGAGGCCCACCCCGAAGCCGTCGTGATTGGCCTGGCGGGCAAGCCCACACTCGAGTTTGTGAAAGCGTTTCGAGCCCTCCGGCGCGGTGTAACGCTGTATGCACTGTCTGTCATGGGAACCCCTGCCACCGTGAAAGCGCTGGGAGCGGATGCGACGGGCATGGCGATTTCGCAGGTGGTGCCTCTGCCGTCGAACGTGGTCACACCGGTGGTGCGTGACTTCCAGGCGGCATGGAAAGCCTCAGGCGCCACGGCAGAGCCCTCGCACCTGGCGCTGGAGGGCTACATCAACGCCCGTGTGTTTGCCGAGGCGCTGCAGCGCGCCGGGCGCAATCCAACGCGCGCCGCCTTTATCGACGCCACCTGGAACCTCAAAAAGTGGGATCTGGGTGGCTTCGAGATCAACGCCACCACACCCGACCGCAATGCATCGCGCTTTGTGGAACTGACGCTGGTGGGACGGGATGGGCGCTTTATCCGATAGCCCGTGGCAACGAGGGTTCAACCCCATGAGGACTTTCCCGTAAATTGTCGTCCGAAAGACATGACGACGTCAAAGTCAGTCCTAGCATGGAGTCCAAAGCACTGCCACAAGGCCGCGCACCCGGCAGTCACCGGGCTGACACCTCATTAATATTAGGAACCGGAATGAAGACCACGTTCCCGCAACTGCTGCTCAAGCATGCTGCCGAGCGCCCCACGGCCCCGGCACTGCGCGAAAAAGAATACGGCATCTGGCAAACATGGACCTGGAAGGATGCCGCCCAGACCGTGCGCCATCTGGGCTGCGGTCTGCTCGCCCTGGGCTTCCAGCGCGGCCAAAACCTGGCCCTGGTGGGAGACAACCGCCCCCACCTCTATATGAGCATGGTGGCCGTGCAGAGCATTGGCGGCGTACCCATTCCCCTCTACCAGGATGCCGTGGCCTCTGAAATGGCCTTTGTGATGGAGGACGCCGAAGTCCAGTTCCTGTTCGCCGAGAACCAGGAACAGGTCGACAAACTGCTGGAAGTGCGCGAAACCGTGCCCGGCATGGCGCACATCATTTACGACGATCCTCGCGGCCTGCGCAACTACGACCAGCCCGGCCTGATCAGCACCGAAAAACTCAAGGAGCTGGGCGCCGAATGGGACCGCACCCACGCAGGTGTCTGGGATGCCCAGGTTGCACAAAACAGCCCCGACGACGTGTCTGTCATCCTCTACACCTCGGGCACCACCGGCAAGCCCAAGGGCGTGTGCCAGACGCACGCGAGCTTCATCGGCTCGGCCCAGGGCGGCGTCGAGGTGGACGGACTCAATCCCAAAGACAACGTGATCTCTTACCTGCCGCCGGCCTGGGTGGGTGACCACCTGTTCTCGCTGGCCCAGTGGCTGGTGGCCGGCTTCACCATCAATTGCCCCGAGTCGGCCGCCACCATATCGATCGACCTGCGCGAAATTGGTCCCACCTATTACTTCGCGCCGCCGCGCGTGTTTGAAGGCATGCTCACCTCCGTCTCCATCCGCATGGAAGACGCAGCCCCCTTCAAGCGCTGGATGTACTCCAAAGCCATGGACCTGGCCCGGCGCGTGGGCTCCGACATCCTTGACGGCAAGCCTGTGGGCCTCATGGACCGGCTGATGTACACGCTGGGCGACGTCACCATCTACGGGCCGCTGCGCAACGTGATGGGCCTGTCGCGCATTCGCGTGGCCTACACGGCCGGCGCCGCCATCGGCCCCGATTTGTTCCGCTTCTTCCGCTCCATCGGCATCAACCTCAAGCAGCTCTACGGCCAGACCGAGACCTGCGCCTATGTGTGCATCCAGAAAAACGGCCAGGTCAAGCTCAACACCGTGGGCCAGGCCGCGCCCGGCATCGAACTGAAAATCGCCGACAACGGCGAAGTGCTGGTCAAGGGCGTGTCGGTGCTCAAGGAGTACTACAAGCGCCCCGACGCCACGGCCGAGGTCATCGATGCCCATGGCTACTTCCACACGGGCGACGCCGGCGTGCTCGACCAGGACGGCCACCTGCGCATCATCGACCGCGCCAAAGACGTGGGCAAGCTCACGGGCGGCGCCATGTTCGCGCCCAACTACATCGAGAACAAGCTCAAGTTCTTCCCGCAGATCAAGGAAGCCGTGTGCTTTGGCCATGGCAAAGACCAGGTCTGTGCCTTCATCAACATCGACTACGAAGCCGTGGGCAACTGGGCTGAGCGCCAGGGCCTGCCCTACGGCGGCTATGTGGATCTGGCCTCCAAGCCCCAGGTGCTGCAGCTCATCGCCGAATGCATCGGCCAGGTCAATGCCGACCTGGCAGGCGAGCCTGGCATGTCGGACACGCAGGTGGCACGCTTTCTGGTGCTGCACAAGGAACTGGACCCCGACGACGACGAACTGACCCGCACCCGCAAGGTGCGCCGCAACTTCATCGCGCAGAAATATGGCGTGCTGGTCGATGCGCTCTACGGCGGGCGCACCGAGCAGTTCATCGAAACCCAGGTCAAGTTCGAGGATGGCCGCACAGGCAGCGTGAGCGCCACGCTGCAGATTCTCGACGCCAAGATCCATGCGCCTGCCAAGGTCAGTGCCTGAGTTACCGGAAAGCACCCCATGACCCAGAAAAAGATTGGCGACGTCATCCTGGACGTCAAGAACATCAGCCTGCGCTTTGGCGGCGTGAAGGCCCTGACCGACATCTCGTTCAACGTGAAGGAGCATGAAATCCGCTCCATCATCGGCCCCAACGGGGCCGGCAAGAGCTCCATGCTCAACTGCATCAACGGCGTCTACACGCCCTCGGAGGGCTCCATTACCTTCCGTGGCAAAACGTTCGACCACATGAACAGCCGCCAGGTGGCCGAGATGGGTGTGGCTCGCACCTTTCAGAACCTGGCGCTGTTCAAGGGCATGAGCGTGATCGACAACATCATGTCGGGGCGCAACCTCAAGATCAAGAGCAACCTGTTCCTGCAGGCGCTGCGCTGGGGCCCGGCAGAGCGCGAGGAAATCGCGCACCGCGAGAAGGTTGAGCACATCATCGACTTCCTCGAAATTCAGGCCTTCCGCAAGACCCCCGTGGGCCAATTGCCCTACGGCCTGCAAAAGCGCGTGGACCTGGGCCGGGCTCTCGCCATGGAGCCGCAGGTGCTGCTGCTCGACGAGCCCATGGCCGGCATGAACGTGGAAGAAAAGCAGGACATGTGCCGCTTCATCCTGGACGTGAACGACGAGTTTGGCACCACCATCGTGCTGATCGAGCACGACATGGGCGTGGTGATGGACATCTCCGACCGCGTGGTGGTGCTGGACTACGGCAAGAAGATCGGCGACGGCGCGCCGCAGGAAGTCCGCGACAACGAAGACGTGATCCGCGCCTATCTGGGCACCAGCCACTGAAAGCCTATGACCCCCACGCTTGTCACTTCGTGTACTGCGCTGCCCCCCGAGGGGGCCTCGGTCGCCTTGGGGCGGCCCGGCGCCGACCGACTTTGAACGGAAAAAACAAATGGCATTCTTTCTTGAAACACTGATTGGCGGCCTCATGGCCGGCATGCTCTATTCGCTGGTGGCCCTCGGCTTCGTGCTGATCTACAAGGCCTCGGGCGTTTTCAACTTCGCCCAGGGCGCCATGGTGCTGTTCGCAGCGCTGGCCATGGCCCGGTTTGCCGAGTGGATTCCCCAATGGACCGGCATCGACAACATGATCGTTGCCAACCTGCTGGCCTTCGTGATCGCGGGCATCTGCATGTTTGCAGTGGCCTGGCTCATTGAGCGCCTGGTGCTGCGCCACCTGGTCAACCAGGAAGGCGCCACGCTGCTCATGGCGACGCTGGGCATCACCTACTTTCTTGAAGGCCTGGGCCAGACGTTTTTTGGCAGCGACATCTACAAGATCGACGTCGGCATGCCCAAGGAGCCCGTGTTCCTGCTCGAATCGATGTTCGAGGGCGGTGTGCTGGTGAACAAGGAAGACGTGATCGCCGCCGGCATTGCGGCCGCGCTGGTGGTGATATTGAGCATCTTCTTCCAGAAGACCAAGACCGGCCGCGCCCTGCGCGCCGTGGCCGACGACCACCAGGCGGCGCAATCCATCGGCATTCCGCTCAACCGCATCTGGGTCATCGTCTGGTGTGTGGCGGGTGTCGTGGCCCTGGTGGCCGGGATGATCTGGGGCTCCAAGCTGGGTGTGCAGTTCTCGCTGACCACCGTGGCGCTGCGCGCCCTGCCGGTGGTGATTTTGGGCGGCCTGACCTCGGTGCCCGGCGCCATCATCGGCGGCCTGATCATCGGTGTGGGCGAGAAGCTCTCCGAGGTGTACCTGGGCCCGTTCGTGGGCGGTGGCATCGAAATCTGGTTTGCCTATGTGCTGGCCCTGGTGTTCCTGTTGTTCCGGCCCCAGGGTCTGTTTGGCGAAAAAATTATCGATCGTGTGTGAAACACACGATTCGCCCGAAGGGCGCTTCGCGCAGCGAAGAATGATTTTTCGGCGAAGGGCACGCAGTGCCCGCAGCCAAAAGATCATCGCCCTTGGTTGAAAGTTTAGGAGTAAATAATGTTCTACCGCGAAAACGGCCAGTTCAAGACCAGCTACCGGGCAGACCAGCAGGTCTTCCCGATCGCCCAGGACCGCATCGCCATTGCCCTGCTGCTGGCGGTGGCCTTCCTGGTGGTGCCCATGCTGGCCACCGATTATTTTTACCGCGCCATCCTGATCCCCCTGGTCATCATGTCGATGGCGGCCCTGGGCGTGAACATCCTCGTGGGCTACTGCGGGCAGATCTCGCTGGGCTCGGGTGCCTTCATGGCCGTGGGTGCTTACGGCGCCTTCAACTTCTTCGTGCGCTTTCCGGGCATGCCACTCATCCCCGCGCTGATCCTCGGCGGACTGTGCGCCACGTTCTTCGGCATCCTGTTCGGCCTGCCCAGCCTGCGCGTCAAGGGCCTATACCTCGCGGTGGCCACGCTGGCCGCGCAGTTCTTCAGCGACTGGATGTTCCTGCGCATCAAGTGGTTCACCAACAATTCCGATTCGGGCTCGGTGTCGGTGAACAACCTGCAGGTCTTTGGCATACCCATCGACAGCGCCATGAGCAAGTACATCTTCTGCCTGGCGCTGCTGGTGGTGGTGGCCATGCTGGCAAAGAACCTGGTGCGCGGCGCCATCGGCCGTGAATGGATGGCCATTCGCGACATGGACGTGGCTGCTGCGGTGATCGGCATCCGCCCCATGTATGCCAAGCTCAGCGCGTTCGCGGTCAGCTCCTTCATTGTCGGCATGGCCGGTGCACTGTGGGCCTTCGTGCACCTGAGCTCGTGGGAGCCGGCAGCGTTTTCTGTCGAAATCTCGTTCCGCCTGCTGTTCATGGTCATCATCGGCGGCATGGGTTCCATCATGGGCGCGTTCTTTGGCGCTGCCTTCATCGTGGTACTGCCCATTTTCCTGAACCAGTTTCTCCCGGCACTGGCCTCAACGTTTGGATTTGACATTTCCACGGCGGCGGTGTCGCACGCCGAATTGATGATTTTTGGCGCCCTGATCGTCTGGTTCCTGATTGTCGAACCCCATGGACTGGCAAAACTGTGGTCCATCGGCAAGCAGAAGATGCGCCTGTGGCCGTTCCCACACTGATACCCGCCACTGCAGGAAACCACTTACACGCAATTCCGGATACCGGCAGCCCTGATGGGCGCGTCCACTACCCATTTCGCATTTCCCCCGCGCTTCAATACTTTCATTCAAAGGAGACATCCATGAAGCTTTCGAAACTTGTGATTGCCGCAGCCGCCGTGGCCGCCTGTGCATCGTCGCTGAGCACCAGCGCTTTCGCACAGGCCAAGGAGCAGTTCTTCCCGCTCCTGTCCTACCGCACCGGCCCCTACGCGCCCAACGGCACGCCCTGGGCCAACGGCAAGCAGGACTACATCAAGATGATCAACGCCCGCGATGGCGGCATCAACGGAGTGAAGATCGCCTTTGAAGAGTGCGAAACCGGCTATGCGACCGACCGTGGTGTGGAATGCTACGAGCGTCTCAAGAGCCGCCCGGGCGTGGCCATGTTCGATCCGCAATCGACCGGTATCACCTTCGCCCTGACCGAAAAAGCCCCTGCCGACAAGATCCCGCTGATGACGCTGGGCTATGGCCTGTCGGTTTCGCAGGACGGCATGGCATTCAAGTGGAACTTCCCGCTGATGGGCAGCTATTGGACGGGCGCCGACATTTTGCTGCAGCACATTGGCAAGGGCCTGGGTGGCATGGACAAGCTCAAGGGCAAGAAAGTCACCCTCGTGTACCACGACAGTCCGTTCGGCAAAGAGCCCATCCCGCTGATGCAGGAACGCGCCAAGATGCACGGCTTCGAGCTGCAGATGCTGCCTGTGACTGCCCCTGGCGTCGAACAGAAGGCCACCTGGCTGCAGGTGCGCCAGAGCCGCCCCGACTACGTGCTGCTGTGGGGCTGGGGTGTGATGAACTCCACCGCCCTGAAGGAAGCCCAGGCGACGGGTTACCCACGCGAGAAGATGTATGGCGTGTGGTGGGCCGGTGCCGAACCCGATGTGCGCGACGTGGGCGAAGGTGCCAAGGGTTACCACGCACTGGCGCTCAATGGCTCGGGACAGCAGCCCAAGGTGATCCAGGACATCCTCAAGAACGTGCACGACAAGGGTCAGGGCACGGGTCCCAAGGACGAAGTGGGCTCGGTGCTGTACACCCGTGGCGTGATCATCCAGATGCTGAGCATCGAAGCCGTGCGCCGCGCGCAGGAACGCTTCGGCAAGGGCAAGGTCATGACCGGCGAACAAGTGCGCTGGGGCATGGAAAACCTGGCCCTCGACCAGAAGAAGCTGGACGCCCTGGGCTTCAACAACGTCATGCGCCCCATCTCCACCAGCTGCGCCGACCACATGGGTTCGACCTGGGCCCGGGTGCAAACCTGGGACGGAAAGAAGTGGGACGTTGGTGCCGACTGGTACCAGGCGGACGAGCAGATCCTCAAGCCCATGGTCAAGGCTGGCTCTGAGAAGTATCTGGCCGACAAGAAGATGACGCGCCGCGATGCGGCGGACTGCCAGAGCTAAGGACATCCCCCTGAGGCGCTGCGCGCCTTCCCCCTTCTCTTGCAGCGCTACGCGCTGCGGAAGGGGGACAACGCCAGCGCTGCGGGGCGGCCCTTGCGCGGCGTTCCTGGCCTGGGCCGCGCCAGTTATTACCGGCTGTGTTTACAGCCGCCAATCGAAAGGGGTGCACCGCAACCCTTTCGATTGGCAAAGCGAAGGCAACACAATGGACTCCAAAAACATCGTTCTGAACGTCAACGGCATCGAGGTCATTTACAACCACGTGATCCTCGTGCTCAAGGGTGTCTCGCTGCAGGTGCCCGAGGGCAGCATCGTCGCCATCCTGGGCGGCAATGGCGCCGGCAAGACCACCACGTTGCGCGCCGTCTCCAACCTGCTCAAGGGTGAACGGGGCGAGGTCACCAAGGGCAATATCGATCTGCGCGGCGAGCGCATCGAGAACCTCTCGCCGGCCGATCTGGTCAAGCGCGGCGTGGTGCAGGTGATGGAAGGGCGTCATTGCTTTGCCCACCTCACCATCGAGGAAAACCTGCTCACCGGCTCCTACACGCGGTCGAGCAAGGCCGAGATCGCTGCCAACCTGGAAAAGGTCTACAACTATTTTCCGCGCCTCAAGACGCGCCGCACCTCGCAGGCGGCCTACACCTCAGGGGGCGAGCAGCAGATGTGTGCCATTGGCCGCGCCCTGATGACCAACCCCAGCATGGTGCTGCTCGACGAGCCGTCCATGGGCCTGGCGCCCCAGATCGTGGAAGAGGTGTTCAACATCGTCAAGGACCTGAACACCAAGGAGAAAGTGACCTTTCTTCTGGCCGAGCAGAACACCAACATGGCACTGAAGTACTCCGACTACGGCTACATCATGGAATCGGGCCGCATTGTGATGGACGGTCCATCCTCCGACCTCGCCAGCAACGAAGACGTGAAGGAGTTCTACCTGGGCGTGGGCGGTGGTGAGCGCAAGAGCTTCAAGGACGTCAAGAGCTACAAGCGGCGCAAGCGCTGGTTGGCTTGAGCCCCCCTGTGTCGCCTGCGGCGCCTTCCCCCCCAAGGGGGGACGCCACCAGCGCGGCGGGGCGGCCCTTGCGCGGTGGCGCTTGCCTACGGCAGCGCCGGTTTCCAAGGCAGTGCGTCATTTACAACCCGGTCGATTTACTCTTAATTTCATAGCTGCTCGCGCTTAGCAGATAAGCGCTAGAGGCAGATTTCATTCAAAACCACCACCTCACAAGGAAACCCAGGCATGAGCACGTTCTATGACGCCCTGGAAACGCGCAGCCCCGCCGAGCGCGAAGCGGCCTTGATGGCGGCGCTGCCGCAGCAGATCGCCCATGCCCAGAAGGCATCGCCCGCGTTCGCCAGCATTCTGGCGGGGGTGGATGCTGGTGCGGTCACCAGCCGCGAGGCATTGGCCAAGTTGCCCGTGACACGCAAGTACGAGCTGCTGGAGCGCCAGCAGGCGGGCCGAGCCACCAATGTGTTTGGCGGCTTCAGCGCGCTGGGCTTTGGGCCGGGCATGACGCGCGTGTTTGCCAGCCCTGGAACCATCTACGAGCCCGAGGGCACGCGGCCCGATTACTGGCGCATGGCGCGGGCCATCCACGCCGCAGGCTTTCGGCCCGGCGAGTTGATACACAACAGCTTCAGCTACCACTTCGTGCCCGCAGGCTCCATGATGGAAACCGGCGCGCATGCGCTGGGCTGCACGGTCTTCCCCGGCGGCACGGGCCAGACCGAGCAGCAGGTGCTGGCCATGGCCGAACTGCAGCCTGCGGGCTACATCGGCACGCCCAGCTTCCTCAAAATCATTATCGAGAAAGCTGCTGAACTGGGCGTGCCCCTGCCGAGCGTGAAAAAGGCCCTGGTCTCTGGCGAGGCGTTTCCACCCAGCCTGCGCGACTGGTTCGCCGAACGCGGCATCGCCGGCTACCAGTGCTACGCCACGGCCGATCTGGGGCTGATTGCCTATGAGACCACGGCACGCGAAGGCCTGGTGCTGGACGAAGGGGTGATCGTCGAGATCGTGCGCCCCGGTACGGGAGATCCGGTGCCGGAGGGCGAGGTGGGGGAAGTCGTGGTGACCACCCTGAACCCCGACTACCCGCTGATCCGTTTTGGCACCGGCGACCTGTCTGCCGTAATGCCCGGCATGTGCCCCACCGGCCGCACCAACACGCGCATCAAGGGCTGGATGGGGCGTGCCGACCAGACCACCAAGGTGCGGGGCATGTTCGTGCACCCGGGCCAGGTTGCCGACATTGCCCGCCGGTTTCCACAGGTGCTGCGGGCCAGGCTGGTGGTCAGCGGCGAAATGGCCAACGACGAGATGGTGCTGCAGGTCGAGACGCACGAAACCGCCGAGGGCCTGGCGCAACAGCTGGCCGAGGTCACCCGCGAAGTGACCAAGCTGCGCAGCGAAGTGCAAATGGTGGCCCCAGGCTCCCTGCCCAACGACGGCCGCGTCATTGAAGACGCACGCAGCTATCGCTGAAATGCCACACCGGGGCTGGCGCGGTTTGCTCCAGCGCAAAAACCCGGTGGTGGATCGCGCGCAGGGAGTGCAAAGTTTGCCTAGCGTTTACCCTGATTTTGCTATTTTATTGATAGCATAATGCGCTTACCACATAAGCGCTAGGTGGTGATATTAATAAAATTCATCCCTGACAAGCGCTAACAGGCTGCTGAAATACTCCCCAGCGTCCGAACCTGTTCAGCGGCCGTAGCCGCATTTTTCCGTATCCTGAAAGTCAACCCCTCAAAATCGCCTGCTTTCAGTCGCAAAGCACGGTTTTTTTGCCCCT
>NZ_QOZT01000102.1:0-11753 GCF_003345135.1 Acidovorax sp. BoFeN1 | reverse complement strand
GCTCGGCCGCTGTCCCCTGGCTGCGGGCGGCATCGTTCACGGGCGCTGGGGCCGCAGACACTTGGGCGGGCGCCCAGATGGTGACGCCCATCTCTTGCAGCATGGCGCGCTGGCGCGCATCGAGGTGAAGGCTCATAAAGACAGGTTCATAACGGCAGGCACAGGGCGGTCGGTGGGTTCACAGGGGCAGGCTCATGACGACGGCGTCTTCGCGCTGGCCTGCGGGGGCCGGGTAGTAGCGCTTGCGTTCTCCCACGCGACGAAAGCCATGGGCCTGGTAGACATGCAGGGCGCGCTCGTTGCTCACGCGCACTTCAAGCCAGAGCCACTGGGCGCCCCGCCCACGCGCCCACAGCGCCAGGGCGTCCAGCAGCACGCGGGCCCAGCCCTGCTTCTGGTAGGCCGGGGCTACGGTGATATTGAGCAAATGCACCTCGTCCACACCCATCATGGCCACGAAGTAGCCCAACAAGTGGTCGCCCGCCACCAGCAACTGGGTCTGGTAACCCGAGGCCATGGCGTCGGTGAAATTGCCCCGCGTCCAGGGATGGGAATAGGCGGTGAATTCGACGTCCAGCACGTCGTCCAGCCGCGCCAGCGTGAGCGGCTCAAAGCGTGCCTCGGGGGCGCTGGCGAGGGGCGAGACGACGGCGTTCATGGTGCAAGTGGGTGGCTTATGTGGCTTGTGCAGCGGATGCGGCCTGGGCTGCACGCAGGGCGGCCCGCTCGGCGGTGGTTTGCGCCACTTTATCGCGGATGTAGCGGGGCAGCGCTTCGCTGGCAGGCACGGCGCCGCCTGCGGCGAGCAAGGCCGGTGCCAGGCGCAACAGGGCCGTGGCGGTGGGCAGCGCGCTGGCGTGCAGGGCGCTGGGGGCCAGGCGTTCTGCATAGGCGGCCTGGGCGTTGCCGGCCAGTGTCCAGCCTGCGGGCACCTGCACGGCCTCAGGGGCGCACAGGCCGAAATCCCCGTCGGTGCGCCAATGGCCGGCAGTGCCGCCCTGGGCCGGCAGCCATTCGCAGTGCGCCACGTACACCTCGTCCATGCGTGCATCCAGCACCGCCACCACCTGGGTGCAGCCATGCTGGTGACGGGCTTCTTCGGCCACCGCGAGCAGGGTGTCTACCGGTAGCACCGGCACGCCCGCGCCTCCGCGCGCTCCAAAGGCCAATCCCTGGGCCACCGCGCAGGCCGTGCGCAAGCCGGTAAATGACCCCGGGCCGCGGCCAAAAACAATGGCATCCAGTGTGGAAAACGACATCCCGGCCTGCGCCAGCAGGCTGCGAATGGCCGGAATCAGCGTGGCCGAGGCCTGCGAGCCACCCGGCCCGGTGTGTTGCCACACGGCGTCTCCCGCCTGTACGGCAATGGAGACGGTGTCGGTGCTGGTGTCAAAGGCAAGCAGGTTCATGGGGCCGGGAGGGTCTGGGTTCGGAGGGCAATTATCAGGGGCACGCTGCTGCGGGCGCCAGGCTTGCCACCAGGCGAGAGTGCCCCGGCGATAGACTTGGCCGATGATGTTTGTTCCTGTGGGCTGCCGCGCAGCCGTTGTGCGCTGGTGTTTTGGGTGCCTTCTCATCGTTGGCGGTGCAGTCCAGGCGCAAGTGCTGGTGCCACTGCCCCCCGAGGTGGAGGCCGCGCTGGCGCGAGCCCGCTTGCCCCGTGACGCCCTGTCGGTGCTGGTGGTGGACGCGCAGGGCGGCCGCCAGGCGCCCAGGCTGGCGCACCGCGCGCAGGTGGCCATGAACCCCGCCTCGGTCATGAAGCTTGTGACCACCTATGCAGCGCTCGACCTGCTGGGCCCCGCCCACACCTGGAGCACACCGGTGTATGTGGACGGCGTGGTGCAGGGCGGCAGCCTCAAGGGCAACGTCCATATCCAGGGGCAGGGTGACCCCAAGCTGGTCATGGAGCGCCTGTGGCTGCTGCTGCGCCGCCTGCAGGGCCAGGGTATCCAGGTCATCGTGGGCGATATCGTGCTGGACCGCACCGCCTTTGACGTGCCCGAGCACGACGCAGCCCGCTTCGATGGCGAACCGCTGCGCCCCTACAACGCGGCGCCCGACGCTTTGCTGATGAACTACAACGCGGTGGCCATGACTTTGGTGCCCGATGCGGCCGCCGGGCTGGCGCGCATCCAGTACGACCCGCCGCTTGCCGGCGTGCAGCGCCAGGCCACGGTGCCGCTGGCGACGCCCGGCACCGCGTGCGGTGACTGGCGCGCCGCCCTGCGGGCCGAGCTGTCCGATCCGGCGCGCGTCGCATTTCAGGGTGTCTATCCGGCCAGTTGTGGCGAGCGCGTGTGGGCGGCGGCGTACCCTGATGCCAAGAGCTTTGCCGCACGCGCCGTAGAGGGCATGTGGCGCGAGTTGGGCGGCAAGCTCACGGGCAGCGTGCGTGATGGCAAGGTGCCTGCGGGGCTCAAGCCCGTGTTTGTGGCCACATCGCCCGCTCTGGCCGAGGTGGTGCGCGACGTGAACAAATACAGCAACAACGTGATGGCGCAGCAACTCTTTCTCACACTGGCACTGCGCCAAAATGGCGTGGCCACGTTCGACGGTGCGCGCGCTGCATTGCGCCAGTGGTGGCAGGCCCGGCTGGGCGATGCCGAACCGCCAGCGCCCGAAAACGGCGCGGGCCTGAGCCGCGACGCACGCATCAGCGCCCAGGCCTTGGCGCGCATGTTGCAGCTGGCCTGGCAGTCGCCGGTGATGCCCGAACTGGTGTCGTCCTTGCCGATTGCCGGCGTGGACGGCACGCTGCGCCGCAGCCAGAGCCGTGCAGGCACTGCCCACCTCAAAACCGGCAGCCTGCGCGACGTGATGGCCGTTGCGGGCTATGTGCATGCCGCCAGCGGCCGCCGCTATGTGCTGGTGGCCATCGTCAACCACCCCCAGGCGGGCGGCGCGCGACCAGTGCTTGATGCGCTGGTGGACTGGACTGCGCGCGATCAATAGCCCCGGATGCCCACACCACCATGCCCCTCCACGACCTCATCGGCTACCTGGCTGCGGCCCTGACCACCTGCAGCTTTTTGCCGCAGGCGCTGCACACGTTCCGCACCCGCGATGTCAGCGGTATCTCGCTGGGCATGTACAGCACCTTCACGCTGGGCGTGGCGTTGTGGCTGGCTTACGGGGTGGCGCTGGCTGCCTGGCCCATCGTGGTGGCCAATGCCATCACACTGGCGCTGGCGGGTGCCATCCTTGGCATGAAGCTGCGCTACGGCGCGCGCCGCCGGGCCTGAAGCTCCCCCCCCAGGGTGTCGCCCAGGCGTCTTTGCAAGGGTGCGGTCGGCGTAATTCCCTATGGATGCTGCAGTGCAGGTGCGCGCACGATGCGTCGCTGTTCTTACTCCAAGGGATTTCTTCATGACGTATTTCCGCCTCACTTGTGTTGCCACCGCTGCGGTGTTGCTTGTTGCCTGCGGGGGCTCGGACGGCCCCCAGCGTGGGGATCTGGTGGATGCGCCCGCCACGTTGGCCACGCTGACTGCCGCGCAGATCGATGCCGCGACCGCAGGCAGCGGCCTGCAGGCCATCAGCGGCAAGGCCAAATGCGATGTCAAGGTGGTGGGGTTGAACTACTCCACGGTGGGCGCACGGGCCGGTGAACAAACCAATTCATCGGGCGTCATGCTGGTGCCCGCGGGCAGCTGCACGGGCGCTGCGGCCCTGGTGGCCTATGCGAAGGGCACCGATGTGCAAAAGACCCGCACGCTGGCCAACCCGCAAGACAGCGAAACCTTTCTGCTGGCGGCCATGTATGCCGCCCAGGGCTATGCGGTGGTGGCCACGGATTACCTTGGTTTTGCCAAGTCCACCTACGGCTACCACCCCTATCTGCACGCTGACTCCGAGGCCACGACGGTGCTGGACTCGGTTCGCGCCGCGCGGACGGCCGCGTCCAGTGTGGGTGCCAACCTGTCGGGCAAAGTGATGTTCACCGGCTATTCGCAAGGCGGGCACGCGTCCATGGCGGCGCAGCGCGCAGCCGAGCGGGACTACGGCACCGAATTCAACGTGGTGGCCGGTGCCCATCTGGCAGGGCCTTACAACTTGTCGGGCTCGTTGCGCGTGCCCGACGCGATTGCCGGGGTGCAGTTCTTCGTGCCTTACCTGGTGACCTCATGGCAAAAGGTGTACGGCACGGTGTACACGGGTGTGAAGACGGCTTTCAAGACGCCATATTCCGACTACATCGAGAGCCTGCTGCCCAACCCCACGCTGAACTACACCACGCTGGTCACCACCGGCAAGCTGCCCGGCGGCCCCGGTGTCACGCCCAACCAGGCCCGGGACCTCGTGTTCCAGCCCGAATTCCTGGCTGCAGCCCAGGCGGGTGGCTCCAACCCGTTGTTCGTGGCGGCCCAAAAGAACGACCTGCTGGGCTGGAACCCCAAGGCCCGGGTGCTCCTGTGCGGAGGCGCGGGTGATCCCACCGTGCCGCCTGCCATCCACCAGCGGGCCATGAAGGCCGACTTTGACAGCCGGGGACTGAGCAATGTGGCCTCGGTGGATGTCGATGCCCTGGTTCAGGCCACGTATGGACCAGGCGGCAAAGCGCCCACCGACCCCGCATCGGCGGCCTTTGCCACGTATTACGGCAATTACCACGGCACCTACGAGCCGCCGTTCTGTCACGCCCAGGCGCGCGCAGTGTTTGATGCCGTCAAATAAGCGGCTTGCGCTTTGGGCATGAAAAAAGCCGACCTCAGGGTCGGCTTTTTTGTGTGCGGTGTGGCTGCGGCTTACCAGCGGGCCCGCAGGCGGTCGTACGCGTAGTCGCCCAGCTGGCGGTGGGCCGATGGCGTCAGGTAGACCGCGTCGGCAAACACATACTTGTTCTGGTTGGCACTGGGGAGCAAGGTGGCGGTGGTGCACAAGGCCGAGTTGACCTGGCCGGTGCCGATGCCAATGCCGTTGCCGGCATCCACCGAGGTGCATACCGGTGTGGTGGCGTTGTCAAAACTGTACGAGCCGGGCGAGCTGGTGTACAGATTGACGTAGTAGGCCGCATCGATATACAGCACATTCGCGCCCAGATCGACGATGTTCACCTTCAGCCCCTCGTTGAATCGGCTGCTGGCATCGTTGAGCAGGCTGGTCTGGCTGATGGCCGTGGCCCATGGCGTTTTGCCCAGGTCGTAGGTGCCGGTCACCACCACATGCTTGGCCCCGGCGTTGACGAGGCGGCGCACCTGCGTGGCCAGTTCCTGGCCTGCCTTGCGTGCTGACGCCACCATGTCGGCGGGGGTGGTGGTGCCGGCGCGCACGGCAGCCATGCCTGCGATCAGGTCACTGGCACCGGCGTTGATGAACACCACGTCGTTGGCGCCAAAGGCGCCGCCGGCCAGAAAGCGGTCAATCTGTTCGGTGACAGTGAGGGTGGTCGCATCGCCAGCCACGTCGGGCTTGGCGGTGATGCGTGCGTTGCCCGCTGCGTAGCTCAGGCCACCCGATGCCACGGGCGTGATCGTCTTGCCGTAGCGCGAGGCGAGCTGCTGCGTCCAGTTGCTGACGGAGCCATCGTTGACGGTGTAGCGCGATCCTTTTTGCCCCACATCGGTGAAGGCATCGCCAAAGGCAATGAAGCGGTCGGGCGTGAGTTCCGAATCCGTGGTGCTGGAACCACAGGCCGCGAGCAACGCTGCCGACGCACATGCGGCGACCATCACGGTGCGGCGCATCCAATTTGTTGCCATGTATTTCTCCAGAAAAGTGGGGGTTAGTTTAACGACGCACAGCCAGCGCATGTAAAGCAAACAGGCAGGCAAGCCGGCTCAGGCCGCGGCCGCGCGCTGCAGCCGGTCGCGCACGCCTTCCCAGTCGGGGGTGGCGGGGGGGGTCTCGATCCAGATCAGTTTCACGGCCTGGTCATCAAAGCCGCGCAGCACCGCAAAAAGTTGCTGGGCGGTGGCGCTGGCGTCATCGGGCATGCGCCGCACAACCAGCTTTGACGAGCGGGTGCGCAGTGCGCTTCGGGCATAGACGGCGATGTGGGCAGCGTCGGCGCCCAGCAGGTCCAGCGCGGTTTGCAGCGCCTTGGCGTCCATCAGGCGCACCTTGGCAGCGGGGGCGTAATGGGCCTCCAGCGTGCCCGACGCGCGCGGGGTCAGCGCGGGAAGCTCTTCTTTCGATAGCGGTTGCATGCCGCAAACCGCGGCAATCTGTTCCCGCGAGATGGCCCCCGGGCGCAGCAGCACCGGCACGCCGCGCGTGCAGTCCACGATGGTGGATTCAATGCCAACATCGCAGGGCCCGCCATCGAGCACCAGCAGATCGGCGCCCAGTTCGTCCTGCACATGCTGTGCCGTGGTGGGGCTCACACGGCCAAAGCGGTTGGCGCTGGGCGCGGCCAGCCCCCACACCGGCGGCCCGCCGAGTTTGGGGCCATCACCAGTTGCGGAGCAGGCCTGCAGCACCGCATGGGCCACGGGGTGGGCAGGGCAGCGCAGGCCCACGCTGTCCTGGCCGCCGGTGGCGGCCGTGGCCACACCGGGCCGGCGCGGCAGGATGAGGGTGAGCGGGCCGGGCCAGAAGGCATCGACCAGCTTTTGCGCAAAGCCGGGCACTTCACGAGCGAAGTGCCCGATGCCCGTGGCATCGGCTACATGCACGATGAGCGGATGGTCGCTGGGGCGGCCCTTGGCGGCAAAGATCTGCGCCACGGCGGCGTCGCTGCTGGCGTCGGCGGCCAGGCCATAAACGGTTTCGGTGGGCAGGCCCAGCAGCGCGCCGCCGCGCACGGCCCGCGCTGCGGCAGCGATGGATTCGGGCAGGGTGCCGTCAAGAATCATGGTCAGAATGGCGCGATGCCTAGCAGGGCCGCCGCCTTCAGTGCCGTTGCGCGTGCCGTTTCGGGGGTGGCTGCGGTGATGTTGAGGTGCCCCATCTTGCGGCCCCGTTTGGCTTCGCGCTTGCCATACAGGTGCAGGTGCGCGCCGGGCAGGGCCAGCACGGCAGCCCACGGGGGTGTCTGCTCGGCATCGCCCTGCGCAAACCACAAGTCGCCCAGCAGGTTGAGCATGACGGCAGCGCTGTGCTGGCGCGGCTGCACCAGCGGCAGGCCCGCCATGGTGCGCACCTGCAGCTCAAACTGCGACACGTCGCAGGCGTTCTGGCTGTAGTGGCCGCTGTTGTGCGGGCGCGGGGCGATTTCGTTCACCACCAGGCTGCCGTCTTGCAGCACAAAGAACTCCACACACAGCACGCCCACATACCGCAAGCCGTTTGCTATCGAAATTGCAGCTGCTACCGCTTGCTGGATAAGCGCTTGAGGCATATTTTGCTCATAAACCTCGGTCACGGCCAGAATGCCGTCGCGGTGCAGGTTGCGCTGTACGGGCAGGTGCACGGTGGCGCCGTCGGCACCGCGCGCCACGATCACGGAGCATTCCAGCGCCAGCGGCAGCATTTTTTCGAGCACGCAAGGCACGGAGCCGACCGACGCCCAGGCAGCGGCCAGTTCGGCGGCGGTTTTGACGCGCACCTGGCCTTTGCCGTCATAGCCCATGCGGGCGGTTTTCAGAATCCCCGGCAGCAGATCGGGCGCCACGGCGGCCAGTTGCGCTGCCGTCTCGATCGCGGCATAGGGCGCACAGGGCACGCCGCAGGCGACGAAGTGGGCTTTCTCCTGCGCACGGTCCTGCGCCACAGCCACTGCGCTGGCAGCGGGCGACACGGGGCGCAGCGCGGCCAGGGTGGCCAGGGCGGCCGCAGGCACGTTCTCGAATTCGGTGGTCACCGCATCCGACAGGCGGGCGAGCTCGGCCAGCCCGGCAGCGTCTTCATAACCCGTCTGGATGTGGTGGTGGCTCACCAGCCCGGCGGGGCTGGTCGGGTCGGCGTCAAGCACGGCGGTGAAGTAGCCCATGGCCTGCGCCTGGTGCACAAACATGCGGCCCAGCTGGCCGCCGCCGAGCACGCCCAGGGTCGAGCCGGGCAGCAATGGTGCCCCCACGCTTGCCACTGCGTGTGCGGCGCTGCCCCCCAGGGGGGCCTTCGCGCCTTCGGGCGGCCGTGCGGCGCTCAATGGCTTGTCAGAGTCGTTCATGCGGTGGGCGGCAAGGTCATGTTGCGGGCGACTTCGGTCTGCTCGGCGCGGAAGGCTTCGAGGCGCTGGCGCAGCTCGGGGCTCTCGTTGGCGAGCAGGGCCACGGCAAACAGGGCGGCATTGGCCGCGCCCGCCGTGCCAATGGCGAATGTGGCCACAGGTATGCCCTTGGGCATCTGCACGATGGAATGCAGTGAATCCACGCCCTGCAGGTGGCGGCTGGCCACCGGCACGCCCAGCACGGGCACGGGGGTCTTGGCCGCGATCATGCCCGGCAGATGGGCAGCGCCCCCGGCCCCGGCGATGATGGCCTTGAGGCCCCGGCCTGCGGCGGCCTCGGCATACGCAAACATGTCGTCGGGCATGCGGTGGGCCGAGACCACGCGGGCCTCATGTCCGATGCCGAACTGTTCAAGAATCTGCACTGCATGCTGCATGGTGTCCCAGTCGCTGCTGGAACCCATGACCACGCCGATCTGGATGGGTTTCATGGTGTTGGGGTGCTGGGTGGGGCAGGCTGCGCCTGCTGCACCGCTGTAGGTGGAACCCGTGATTTTACTTTTTGCGCTTCCCTTGCTGGCGTGGGGCTGTTTCGTTGGGCCAAAATAGCGCGAAATCGCTTCACAGGCCCATGGCCCACACCATCATGATTGACGTCACCGTAGAGAACTTTGAAGCCGAGGTGGTTGCCGCCTCGATGAATGTGCCCGTGCTGGTGGACTTCTGGGCGCCCTGGTGCGGCCCCTGCAAGTCGCTGGGCCCGATCCTCGAAAAGCTCGAAACCGACTACGCGGGCCGCTTCAAGCTGGTCAAGATCGACTCCGATCAGGAGCAGCAACTGGCGGGCATGTTCGGCATCCGCAGCATCCCCACCTGCGTGCTGCTGATGAACGGCCAGCCGGTAGATGGCTTCATGGGCGCGCTGCCCGAGGGCCAGGTGCGCGAATTTCTCGACAAGCATGTGCCATCCGCAGAAGAGGTGGTGGCAGAGGCCGAGGAAGAAGAGGCGCTGGATGCGCTGGCCGAAGGCGACACCGACACCGCCCTGGAAAAGCTGCAGCACGCTGTGGCCACCGACCCTGCCAACGACGACGCACGGTTTGATTACGTCAAGCTGCTGCTGCAACTGGGCCGCGACGACGACGCCAAGGTGGCCTTTGCCCCCGTGATTGCCAAGGCCGCCACCTCGCGCAAGCTCGGGGCCCTCAAGTGCTGGATGGATGCTATTGATTATGTAGCTGTAAGCGCTTATGGGGAAAGCGCTGGAGCCGAATTTGATGAAAAAATCACCGCCAACAAGCGCGACTTTGACACCCGCTTTGCCCGCGCTTGCTGGCTCATGGCGCAGCAGCGTTGGACCGACGCCATGGACGAGCTGCTCGAAATCCTCATGCGTGACAAGGCCTGGAACGACGAGACTGCCCGCAAGACCTATGTGGCCATCTTGGAAATCATCGAGCCGCCCAAGGTAAAGGTGGCGGAAGGCCAGATTCCCCCTGAAGACCCCGTGGTGGCCACCTACCGCCGACGGCTGTCGAGTGTGGTGCTGAGCTGAAGAGAAGCCACCAAGAATCCCAGGAGCCGAGATGGCCGGGATCAGGCCGCCTGGCGCGGACAGGGGTGCGTGGCTGACCGCGCATGCTCCGTGGCCAGCACGCGGCCGGGGTTGAGGCTGCGGATCGGGATCGAACGGTCCTGCGGTATGCCGCCCGACAGCTGCAGCGCCAGGTAGCGCCCGCAGCACACACGCAGAAACGACGCAAAGTTGTCCACGCTGCCGCGCTCGGCCTGCAGCTCGTCATGCAGCCGGGCGCAAAGCTGCGGCACGCTCATGCCGTCGCGCGCGGCAATTTCCTCCAGCACCTGCCAGAACAGGTTTTCCAGCCGGATGCTGGTGGCCACGCCATGCAGCCGCACCGAGCGGGCGCGGCAGGCATAAAGCGCGGGGTCGGCGCTGATGAAAACTTGGCACATGGTGAGGTCTCCTGCAGTAGCAAAGGCCACGCGCATCTTCCGGCCGGGCCCGAGGGCGCGTCAAGCGTGCAAACCACGTTGCCGCAGGGGTGGCCAGGTGGCTGGCCTCAATGGCTGATGCGCGTGCCCAGCACCACAAGAAACTGGGCGATCCAGTCGGGGTGCGCTGGCCAGGCGGGCGCCGAAACCAGGTTGCCGTCGGTATGGGCCTTGTCCACGGCAATGTCGGCATAGGTGCCGCCCGCCAGTTCCACCTCGGCGCGGCACGCCGGGTAGGCCGAGCAGGTGCGCCCTTTCAGCACGCCAGCGCCTGCCAGCAGCTGGGCGGCATGGCAGATGGCCGCCACAGGTTTGCCCGCCTCAAAGAAATGCCGCACGGCGGCAACCACGGCGGGGTAGGTGCGAAGGTATTCCGGGCCGCGGCCGCCGGGCAGGACGAGGGCATCGTACTGGCTGGCCACCACGTCGGCAAAGGTGGCGTTCAGGGTGAAGTTGTGGCCCGGCTTCTCGCTGTAGGTCTGGGCGCCTTCAAAGTCGTGGATCGCGGTTTTGATGTGCTCACCCGCCTTCTTGTCGGGGCACACGGCATGCACCGTGTGGCCTACGGCCAGCAGCGCCTGGAACGGCACCATGGTTTCGTAGTCCTCACAGTAGTCGCCACAGATCATCAGAATTTTCTTGCCGGCCATGGTTGTCTCCTGGGTTGTTGTACTGGGAAACACCATTCTTGCGGCGCACGCGCCGCAGCGGGTGTTATCCCGTTACTACATCGATGGAGCGGGCCGGTGCGTGCGCTGCAAGGGCGTGGCCGCGGGACCTCAGCCGGTCAGCCGCTCCAGCGCCTCGCGGTATTTGGCCGCGGTCTTTTCGATCACGGCCTGCGGCAGGCGGGGCGAAGGCGGCGTCTTGTCCCAGGGCTTGCCGTTGACCTGGGCCTGCTCCAGCCAGTCGCGCACGAACTGCTTGTCGTAGCTGGGCGGGTTCTCGCCCTTGGCAAGGGCTTCGGCATAGCCCTCCACCGGCCAGTAGCGCGAGCTGTCGGGCGTGAGCACTTCGTCCATCAGCACCAGTGTCCCATCCGGGGCCAAGCCGAATTCGAACTTGGTGTCGGCAATGATCATGCCTTTGGTGAGCGCGATCTCTGCGGCGGCCTTGTAGATGGCGATGCTCAGATCGCGGATTTTGGTGGCCAGCTCCAGGCCGATCATCTCGACCGTGCGCTCGAAGGTGATGTTTTCGTCGTGCTCACCCGCTGCCGCCTTCGCCGCAGGGGTGTAGATGGGTTCGGGCAGCCTGGCGGCGTTGGTCAGGCCGGCGGGCAGCGGCACGCCACACACCGATTGCGACGCCTGGTATTCTTTCCAGCCGCTGCCGGCCAGGTAGCCACGCACCACGGCTTCGACCGGGATGGGCTGCAGGCGCTGAACCAGCATCGAGCGGCCGCGCACCTGTGGCACTTCGGCCGGGCTCACCACGCTTTCGGGCGCTTCGCCCGTCAGGTGGTTGGGGCAGATGTGGCCGAGCTTGTCGAACCAGAACAGTGCCATCTGCGTAAGCAGCTCGCCCTTGCCGGGGATGGGCTCGCCCATGATCACGTCAAACGCCGACAGGCGGTCGCTGGCCACCATCAGGATGCGGTCATCTCCCACGGCGTAGTTGTCGCGCACCTTGCCGCGGGCCAGCAGGGGCAGGGAGGTGAGGGCAGAAGTGTGCAGGGCTTGGGGGC
>NZ_QOZT01000101.1:0-11966 GCF_003345135.1 Acidovorax sp. BoFeN1 | reverse complement strand
CCCCGCTCAACACCAACGCCGCTCGCCCCGTCCGTCTTGCCATGCCAGCCTCCAAAAGGAATCGCTGGGTTGGCATGATCGCACATGATCACATTTACGTAAATGTTTTAACGGAACGATGTACTAGACACTTCCGCTCCATCGGCCGGGAGCGACCTTTCGAGCCCGCCGGCCTCATGACCGTTTTCTAAGGCTGATCTGAGACGAGGGGGGGTGTTGCCAACGGCCACGGTCATGAGCGTGGCCGAGTGGCGGGATCCCACGCACGCTAGCTGCAAACCTTCAGACAGTCGCTCAATAGATCGACAGGTACTTGCGCCGCTGCCGCGATCACTCGGGCCAGCATGGCTCCATCGCTTCCTGCTCGACCGCGAGCGCCCCGAGTGCTGCGGCTTCTTCACTCCACTCCCAGCGTTCACAGATCCGGAGAATCTCGCGCCGCGCCGAGGGCACCAATTCACGCCGGGTGACGGTGCCGGGTAGCACGGCGTTAGCGCGCATGCCATGCAAGCGGAGCGAACGCCCTTCTTGCTCGCAGCACTTGGCAATATGCGACGCGATGCGGAATCCGCCCACATCGATGTCACCCCAGTGGTGCAGCGCCGCGGTCGGCGCAAGCGCCTTCAGAAACACTGCGTAGGCTCGCTTCCATGAGGGACTTGGCATCCCGCCTGTGTAGATAACGATCGCATCGTCCGGCCGCTGTCCTGCAAGTTCGTGAAACGTGGTCAGATTCTCCACCGTCAACAGGCGCCGGCTAGAACCGGGATCAACACTGACCGAGCGGATGACTGAAGGGGCGAAGCCGACATACGGCCGCGATGCCATGATCGGTTCATCGCCGTATGAGACTGCAACGCTGCCGGCGACCAGCAAGGTCGGCGGAAACTTGACCAACCCCAGTTCGGAGAACAGATCTTCCATCTCGCTCTGCACCATGGCCGCGTCGCCCTGCACTAAGGCATCGAGCGCGGGCCAAATCGCCTCGATGCGCTTGCTGTCGCGGAACAGGCTGGCGCTCAACCTGCGGATGGCGATGTCATCGCCGCACTTGGACGCACAGTACTGGATCACGTGGATGGCGTCGAGCCATGAGGCTACGTCGCCCGGCCGCGTGCCGCGAAGCAGATTGCCTTTGCGCCAGGCCTCAATCACCTGCGCGAGTACCGGGTGCATGGCGGTGTGAGGTTCGAACTGGCGCTCGGCCAGAGCCACTACGTCCCAGCGCGGCTCGATCCCCAAATGCCGGGCCAGCCTGGCGCCGTCGTTCAGCACAATGCGCTGAACATGCGCACGCTCGCCCGCCCGGTGATCCCATTCGACGCTGATCGCACCATCCCGCTCGGCCAGCTGCAGGCTGGCATTGCACACGGCCTTGTCCGCATGCCGTTGTAGGCGTAAGTACTCGGGGAAGGATTTCTCGGATAGGGGAAGCGTCACGGACCTAGCGGTGCGGTCCGTGTGCGACGGCCCCTTCGCGGCGGCGTTCTCCGCTCGGGCCAGCAGCCGCTCTAATGCCTTGCGCGCCAGAGCCGCACCGCGGCCGGCCGACTTGTCGTCATCATCCACCATGCAACATCACCCTGCCCTGGCCGTAGCAAGCAGTTGGGATTCCGCCGCATTGATCAATTCCGGGTGCAACATCGGGATATCGCTAGAGAACAATGCATGCGCCGCTTCCTTGACAACCACATGCTCGGCAAACACGTCCGAGCCATACCGGGCCAGATCGTAGTAGTTGTCCATCAGCGGGGCGAGCTTGCCGACGTCGCTATCGGGGCCCGCCATCATCAGCTGCAGTCCCAGGCTCTTCAGGAAGGTCGCGGTCACATAGGTGTTTTGCGCATCCATCCCGTAAAAGGCCTCGTCGAGGATCATCAGGCCCGCCCCTACGCGCGCGACACCTGGCCGGATGCGATAGGCCGTGGCCAGAGCGGCGCCGGCAATGACATAAAAGGGCACGCGATGCTCACCGTTGGACGCCACGCCCATCCGTTTGCTCAATAGGTCGACAACCTTACCGTCCTGAAGGATTTGCAGGTCAAAGTTAAATAGCAGGCGATAGTCTTCCAGCGGGTTGTTGCCCCGATCCTTGCCGCTCTCGCTGTCTTCCAGCAAGGCCATGAGATTGTTTTGCATTCCCTGCTGCCCGAAAAGATCCTCTCCGCCTGCATCGGGTGAGGCGACGATGAGCTCGTACATGTCGCGGTGCGCCGGCGAGGGCTTTGCCAAGAACTGGTACTTCTCGCCATTGGTGAAGGCAGGACAGGTTTGCAAGATAGCGTTCAGGTCGCGAATCTCCTGCCTGACCCGCTGGATGGCCTCCCGCATCTTGAATTTGACGTCTGACCGGAACGATTGTTCAGCAGCCTCACGCGCGTCATCCGCCTGCTGGCGGTACTCCTTCAGCGTGGAATCATTCAACTTTCTGACGTGCCGACCGATCCAGCCGTGGGCTTTGCGCCAATCGCTGCGCTCGTCCACCAGCCCGATCGAGTATTCATTGATGAAATCAATAAAACCGTCGCGAGCTACCCCGAGCGCTGTCTGGATGTGGGAGTCCATTTGGCGTACGCGCTGCTCCAGTTCAAGCAAAGCCTGCTCGAGCCCGGCCGACAGAATCGCCGCCTGCAGCCGGTCGTACTCTTGGGGAAGCATGTCGTAGTCGCAGTCCGGATCGCGGATGGCTTGAGCGTGCGACGTCTCCAGTTTCGCGAGGTCTTCCTGCGCCCGGGTCAGCTGCGGAGACAAAATGGATAACCTCGTCTCTTTGCCGTTGATGGCAAGCTTGTGGTCATGCAACGCATTTCCGGCTTCAACCGACTGCCCACGCGCCTCCGCAACATCGGTGCGCAGAGTCTTGAGTCGCTCGGACACCGGCACTGCCGCAGGGTCCGTCGTCGCTTGCAAGTCCCGCGCTGCGGACGCATGTTGCCCCACGGCGGCCGCATACGACACCTGAGTGATCTGCTGCGAGGCGGCTTGGACCTTGGCGAATGCCCCGTCGACTTGGGCGAGGTACAGAGTGGCGCTGCGCTCCGCGTTGACTGCGTTGCGGCTCTCATTGACGGCGGCGACCCGGTCCTCATTGGTCAGTTTCACACCGAGCATCCAGGATTGCTCATCGAGGGGACGAATGCGCTTGCTCCCACCATTGGCGCTGAGCATGTAATCGACCGTCATGGCGCGCGGCTCATGCCGTAGTTGCTCGGTGGAGTGCACTCGCTTCATGCGGCCTAGGATTCTGCGCAAATAGGCCAAGGCGACTGCATTGGTGCTGTCTAGCAGCGCCGCGACGCTGTCCGGCGCTGGCGCGCGGCCGATGTCGTCGCGCAGGTGCTCCGGCTGCACGACGGTGACGTTGTTGACCCGCTGCCGCCGGATAAGGTCCACCGCCTCATCCTCCCTTCCAGCTTCGACGACGAGCGCCAGGCGATGGGGTCCTAAGAATGTCTCAATCGGCCCCCGCCAGCGCGGATCAGTGACCTGCACCAGGCTGGCCACAGGCTCATAGGCAATCCCGGCCTGCTCAAAAAGAGCCGCAGCGGTCGCAACATCGCCATCGGTTATCCGCTTGCCCTGGTTCACGGCCTGCAGTTTGGCCTTGGCGGACAGCGCAGTGGCCTTGGCATCATGCTCGTCCTGACGGGCGATAGTGCGCTCGCTGCCTAATTGCGTCTCGCACGCCGCTAGTATGTCCAACACCGTTTTCAACTGCTCCGGGGTCGCAATATGTCCTGCCTTGGCCCAGCCGTCCCAGCGCTTCAACTCCTCTTCCACCGCGCTCGCCTTCTGCGCGTGTCGCGCCTCCAAAGCTACCGCTGTTTCCAGCATCGCTTCACGTAGCTGCAGCGCCAAGCGATCCACTTCCTTGCGCGCCTGTTGGACAGTCGCGCCATGCGCCTTGCGCAACTGCTCCAGTTGTGCGGGTTGCTGGGCCTCGGGATCGGCGCCCAGCCGAGCGAGCAGGCTCTCATACGCCGCATGCAGCGTCTGGTGTCTTTGTTCCAGGTGCGGCAGGTCCTGGCGAGCCTTCGCCAGCTGCCTGTCGAGCTCGTTGATTTCCGCGTCCAGACTGGCGGCGCTCTCGTCGGCTGCCTCCAGTCGAACCTGAAGGCCGACCGCTCGGGCAACGGCTGTCTGGCGGTGCAGGCCAGCCACTTTCGAATAGCGCTTCTCGATCATCTCAAGCCGTGTCACCTGCGCCGTCACGTCTTCAATCTGCCGACCCAGGCTGCGGAGTGTCTTGATGTGCTGTAGGGTCCCCCGCTTGTCGATCGGTGTGGCTTCGACAAGGTATCCCCGCAGGAAGTCTCCCACGCTGCTGACGGCCTTGAGATTGATGCTGTGGCCGAAGGCGCGCAAGAACTTGCGTACATCGACCCCCTGCTGCACGTTGTGCAGCAACTCCTGCATATAGCTTTCAGGGCGCGTCGTGATGGTGGGTGTGCGCCCAGCGGCGCGAACATGCGAGCGCCCGAATTCGGCGAAAAGTTCCCAATCGATCGGGGCCTTGCCCCGATCCCCCAGGTCCTCCAGGTGGTGCTCCAGCTTCAACTCCACGCCGGGCAGGACGTATAGGCCCATGACCCGCTGGTCCGCCGTCGTCGCATGGATGCATATGCCAGCGCTGAGTACATCGCTCGGGTCCTCGCCACGGAACACCAACGAGATGTATGACAGCGCCACGTCCCGCTTGCGCGACACCACGCCTTGCTCGCCTTCTCCGGAGCGCATCGTGCCGAGCGCATAGGCCCGGATCGACCGGGAGTCCTTGTGCACCGATTGCGCATTGAAGTGCAGGTGCTGGCCGTGCCCGCCGACCATTGCGATCTGGACGGCATCGACCAAGCTCGTCTTGCCGGCGCCGTTGGGACCGATGACGCCGGTGCCCCCGGGACTGATCTGGAATGTCTCGTAGTCCCACAACGAGAACTGCACGACGTGCACGGCGACCAGTGTTTTCATGAAGTGAACTCCTGTGCCGCCGCCGGCACCTCTGTTGTGACCAAGCGCGCCTTCAAATCCGCGCCAAACCGGTTCAGCGCATGCTCACTAAGTACCTCGACGACGCCAGGCCAGATCAAGATGGCGAAAGGTTGTGGATCCCCTTCGGGGGCATCCACGGCCCTCGCAACGCCATGCCGCGCCGACATCTTCAAAAGCGTCCGTAGCGTGTCCACGCGGCCGTCAAAATCCCGGTGGCACAGACTCTTGTAGCTTTCCTCGAACTCCGCGATGTCGATCAATGCATCACCATCCGGCGTGAGGTCGCCAGCGCTTGCACGGGTGTGATAGACGTGTCGCAACGTCAGCAGAAAGAGCGTTTCCTGCAAATCCATCGGGCTTTGCGTCCCGCCATCCTGTGTGACATAGCAGAGCTCGTGCCGATCGACGAAGCCCAGACGCAATCCCATCAGCGCGACGGCCTCGCCAAAGGCATCTCGATGCGCCGAGATCAGGCGGTAGGCCACAGCCTGGTCCCGCTGCCGCAGATAGAGGCACTGTTGGACGACCAGCTGGTACATGGCGTGCTTGAAGTCGCTCGCCTCATACAGTCCATCGGAGTTTGCCGCAAGGGCATTCCAGTCACGCGGCATTGGCGGGCCTCCTTCTTACCTTGAATCCCGGAAGTTCGAATAGCTCGGTGCTCACCCGGCCTCCCTCGTCCATGACGGCCTCGAAGTCGAGGTTCCGAAGCAGCGGATTGGCGCGTAGCGCCTTCGGGTTGACACGGCCGATGGCGGCGAGCCGCATCAGCACCAGGACCGCCACTGCGTCGTCCACCCCTTGCACAGGAAGGTGAGCTCCGTCGATCTCAGTACCTGCGGGCACATGGGCCTGAACATAACGCCTGACGGCCGCGGGGGTGGTGTCCCGGTGGCGTACCATGGCCCGGCGAAGCATTAGTTCGGCCCGCTCACGCGGCGTCATCTCGCGCCTGACCATCGCGCGGCGGTCTGGCTTGGCCGTCGGAAGGTTCGGCATGCGGAGCCGATAATCTGCCACCACTGGCGATGGAGAAAGCAACCTGCCCGTGATGGGTTGGCCCTGTTCAGCCAACCGACAGGCGCTGGCGACAGCGTCTGCCAGGACGTCCTCCAGCCGCTCCGACGCCTTGAGCCGATAGCCGAGATAGGCCAGCGCCCGCTGCGTCGCGGAGTCGATGACGCGGTCCATGCGCTCCAGGAACTTCTCGACATCCAGCAGGCGCTGGAATCTCGAAACATCGCGAGCCAGCATGTCATCCACCGCCTCATGGCGAGCCCCCGGCAGCGCACGGTAGCCGGCCAGCAGCTGCTCGCGCGCAGGCTCTGTCGTCGCAACCAACTCGACCAGCTCGATAATTTCGAAGCGAAGCATCAGCGGATGATTCTCCGTACGCATCTGCCGGAAGTCACGCACGTAGAGCTCTTCGATGTGCTCGCTGAAGAAGCGCTTCACAAAGACAGGCGTGGCCTGCTCCTGGGTGAGGTCGCGTATCAGGTCTCTCACCCGCAAGGTCGTGGCGTTCAGACCGTTGATGAGCCGCGAGCAGGACTGCGCAGCCGTCTGAAAGCCGGCTGCCTGTTCCTTGGGATTGGCCTGGGCTGCCTTGAGCTGGTTGTAAATCATCTGAATGCTGCCGCCGACCAATTGCGGGCCATCGAGCGCGAACTGTTCCAGGGCGTCGAAGAACCGGGCCACCACCGGACGCATGCTGACAAAGACCCGTAAACCAACCCGGTCCTCGATCAGCCAACCGGTTTCAACCAGCCTCGCCAGCCATTGGTTCGCCTGCACGTTGATCGGTGTCGCCGCAGCATCCGGACTCTCCTCCTCCCATTGCTCATCAAGCAGGAAGCGCTCTATCTCCTTCGTCACCTGCTCGTGCAGATAGCCTTCGGCATACGGTGGTACGCAGTCCGCGCCGAAGAAGCGCTCCGACAACCGGACCAGCAACTCCCAGGCTCGGCGGTTGTAGCGCCCTGTGAGCGGACCGAACAGTCCATTGGGCAGGCGATCGAACAGGTTCATGACAAATTTATACACCAAGCTAATTTAGCTTGCAAGCTAAATTTGTAGTATGCTTCCGTCATCGCAATTCGACTTATCGGCTCCGTGTCCCACTTGAGCAATCTCGAAACCGTACTAACCTGGGAAGGCGCGATCGACAACGAGCGCATTCGACAGTTGTTGGACGTCAAAGCCGTGTGGGCGAGCCGCCTGATGGGCGAACTGGTCAAACGGATGGGACGCCGCGCCCGACGCGCCTCGGCTCATGCTCCACTCGAATTCGCTGATCCACGGTCCGCAAGACGCTCACCTGATGAGTACCTGCAGATCGTGAGTCATCACCAAGACCGGTTGGTCGGGGGATTCGTGGAGGATGCCCGCATCGATCTCTCAGCGGTAGCTCCACAGGTGTTTTCGACCCTGTTCCGCGCCGTCAAGCAGCAGACCGGCGTCCAAATCATCTACAGGTCCATGTCCTCACCGGCGGGCTCGGAACGGATCATCTTTCCCCACGCATTCGTGCGCGCACCCCGGCGCTGGCATGTGCGCGCCTGGTGCGCACAGCGTCTGGGCTATCGCGACTTCACACTGGGTCGCATGGCGTCAGCCGAACTCGTGGATACCCTGAACATGAATCCGCAAGATGGTGACGCGGAATGGTTACGCATGCTGGAGCTCGTGGTCGTTGCCCACCCTGCCCTGTCCGTCGCACAGCAAGAGATGATCGCGCATGAGTACTTTCCCGGCGCCCGGGCCATGCGCCTGCGAGTGCGCGAATGTCTCGCCTCGTATGCCATTCAGGACTTGCGCCTCGCACTGGACGCATCAAGGCAAGCGCCACCGAACTACCAATTACTGGTCAGCAATGCGACGAAGCTCCCCCCGTTGTTCAGCCAGAAGGAGAGTTTTTCATGACCGGACGCGCGGCTCGTTCCGATCAACGAAGACAGGGGCTTGTCGCCACACAGATCAGACAGACCCAGCTTTGGAAATCTGGAAGCTCCACATCAGTGCGCCAGAACACGATAGCCATTGAATCATCTAGCGAGGCGCGGCCGCCTATCGTTTATGAGCAATTTCAGATCGCCCACCCCATCAAGTAGGCATTCCGCAAGACAAAGTATCGGAGGATCATGATCATGGCGAAGACCCGTCTGAGGCGCTACGTGGCAACCACACTGATGACGGTAGCGCTGCTGCCCTCTATTGCGCTGGCCTTCCAGGTACTACCTCGCATCAGCGACGTTGACCGCAAATTGTCGAGTCTTGGAGGCAACCAGTTCATCGATGGTATCGGTCAATGGTTCGTCGGAAATGCACTTCCCATGATCAAGAGCCCGGTCCATGAGGCCATCACCCTCAACGCGCTCGACTGTGTGGTTCAGGCGGGCTTGGAAAAACAGTGCCTGACGACCGAAGCCGTCCGTGCTAACCAAGTGCTCCTCTACGGCGTACGCTGGCCCGACGATCCGCCGTTCGCGCTGAACCGCGCATCGCCACCTCGCATTGCAGACTGCGACCCCAAGGTCACGCTGCGCTCAACGGCCCAACCCAAGTGCTGGAAGGGCCTCTTCTCCGATGCCGACAAGACCGCCAAGCAGCGCATGTCTAGCAAGCCCGGCGAGCCGGCTTTCGGCCCAGGCGAGTATCTTTTGTACCGATCGCATTTCGGTGACCTGCAGTTTTTCCACTCGATGGCCGCGTATGACAGCGAGACTGCCGCAGAAACACGCCAGCGGATGCGGATGTGGGCGCAGTTCCTGTGGGGCGTGGCGACCAAGGCGATTCCGACCGACCGCTTCATACGAACCCTCGGCGTCGACCAACTGGAATACTATTTCCCCGGCGATATGACTGCCACGAATCTATTTGCCACCGGCATCGTCGAGGTCCGCAAGGACCTCGACAAGGTCGCCATGGGAGCGCTGCTGCACATGCTTCAGGACAGTTTTTCACAAGCCCATGCTGGCCGGAACCCTGAGAGCGGCGCCATGTGCGAAGCGATTCCACGGTTCGCGCAGCCAGGTAGGATTAGTCAGTTCTACAGTTATGCGGGGCAAGTGGGTAGCTTGCATGATCACGAGGACACCTTCAATGCGTTGGGCTTGCAAACGTTGCAAGTCAGTCCGAGCGTCGTGGATGCCAGCCGTGCCTTCCTAACCTTGTGGAAGGAAAACGCACCGTGGAGCGAGGCGGAGAAATACTTCAATTGCGCCTTCGCGTTGGAGGCGCCAGATACCAAGGCTGGACCCGGCCCATTCACCCAATGAAACCATGCTCGGGAGAGTGTGCAGGATTTTGTGTAAACGGACAATCCATCGTCGGCGCGAGCCTACCAGGCCATCAACACAATGACATCCAAGAAGCACGAAGTACCAACAGAACTGCTGGCCTCTTTGTTCCTCGTCGATGCACTGAATCAAACCCGTGAGCATGGACAGGCAGGTTTGATATAGGCGTGCATGAATTTTCCCTTTTATTCGGATGCCATGAGTTGCTGAATCCGAGCACCCAACCAGACGTATCCACGCTGAACGAAGACGGCTGAGCCAATTCGCTCATCCTTATCGCTACCTTATCAAGTTGGTCGAATACTGGATGCTCGCCGAGCTACGCTGAACATTTCCCAGATGCGCCCTAGCTTGCCGGCCCACTCCATCATCAACAGGCCCCCAAACACGCATGATTAAAGGGATTGGCGGTGATTGACTTGAGCCTTTACCGTCGCTTTTACCGTCATCCGACAAGAGCTTTGTCTGGTGCGGAAGATGTAGGGATTTGAGGGGCGACGACTCTGGCAACTCCATCGTCAATCACCCTCTAGGATAGCGCAGAAAGCACAGCGGTCTTCCTCCAAGCCTCACTTCGCTGCAACCTTTGGAGCCTCCCGCCCTCCCCTCCTGAACCCACGATCTCCCGCCATGAACGCTTCCAGCATGTGCGGGATCAGAGTCATGGCATCGACCGCCTCGCCATACGTCTGCGCGTACAGCGCGGCGTAGCGGTCGAGGTCGGCTTTCAGGCTGGCCGGGCAAGCGAAGGTCAGCTTGACGCTCTCGGTCTTAGGCAGCGGCCCGAGTCGCAGCTTCTTGGTCGTTCTCATTGCGAAGCTCCCCGATTGAAGAACAGCGGCTGGTAGGGCCGCAGCACCAGATCCCGATTGACGATGATCCGCACCGGCAGGCCCGGCCGCGTGGTCAGCGTCGGCTGGATGTTCATGTTGCGCCGAGTGATCTCCTGGCCGACCTGATTGATGCTGTCCTGCGCGCTGTCGCGCCCCGCGATCACGATGCGATTGCCGTCCTGGCGGCTCTCCGGCGCGGCCAGCTCGGCGCCGACACCCAGCAGCGTCGTCAGCACCGCGCCAGCGACGATGCGATTCCAATGCCAGTCCACATCGTCTTCCAGGCCCGCGTAGCCTGCGGGATCGGTGCCAACAAGGTTGTCGAGCGTCAGCGAGGACGTGTCGGGCAGGATGATCCGGTTCCAGACGACTTGGACACGGCTCTGCCCGTAGCTGACCTGGCTGTTGTAGCGCCCGAGGATGCGCGATCCCTGCGGGATCAGCAGGAATTTGCCAGTGGCCGTGTCAAAGACCGGCTCCGTCACCGTGGCGATCACGTCGCCCGGAAGATCGGACTTGATGCCTGTCACCAGCGCCCCGGCGATCACCGTTCCGGCCATCACCTGATATGGCGATGCCGGCAGCGCCAGATTGCCGGAATTGCGGGTTTCCGTAGAACCACCTTTCAGGAAAACCTCTTTCTGGTCTTGCCGGTTCTGCACGGCGGTCGGGTCGGCGGGCTGGGCCGCCGTCGAGGCCGGTCCGGCGGCCATCGGGTCGAACGCTGCATTGGCGGCGAAGCCCGGCGCGGCGGCGACCCGCGACTGCGCCACGGGAGCGGCCGCCTGCGCACCTGAACGGAAGAACACGGACGAGGCTGCGGCCGCTTCGGCTTCCTTGCGCAGCGCATCGTTCGGATCGTGGCCGGGGGCCGTGTAGGCGGCCGTAACCGGCTGCTGCGATTTCACGATGGCCGGGCCGAGATCGCCCGGCAGCGGCGGCCCGAGTTCGGGCACCTTCGGCAGCTTGGAATAGTCGGACGGTAGGCCGTCCAGCCCTTCAGACTTCGACACACGATCCACGTTGTAAAGCTCGGTCTGTTCGCCTGCGCCGCGCCGATGCGGCTGCAATGACCAGATCGTGGCCCCGAGCACGGCGACCGACAGGCCGCCGGTGAGCATGGCCAGCGTCCGCCGGTTCAGGCGCGTGACCGGGCGCGGCTGGGCGCGCAGCGCAACCGCCTCGGGCGCGACCTTGCCCGCCTGCGGCGTGGCGAGGTCGGGGGTGTCGTCCTGGCTCATGGTCAGTTCCTCCGTGCCACGCCATCCGTGCGCTCGATCCGCACCACGTCGCCCTTGTCACCACCCAGGCGCAGTTCGGCAGCGCCAAAGAGGCGATCCACAATGTAGTACGGCGCGCGGAAGCGGTAATTGACCAGTTGCCCGTCACCTTGCGGCCCAATCACGAACAGCGGCGGCAATTCACCCTGAGCGATACCGGGAGGGAACTGGATATAGACCTTCGCGCCATCATCGAAGGCACGGAGTGGCTTCCAGGGCGGATTGCTGCCGCTGATCGCGTAGCGGAAGCGCAGGTTCTCCAGCGACAAGCCGGAATCCACCGGCGCGGCGGCGCTGGAAGCCTGCGCCTGGCGCTGCAAGGCCAGCACCCGGTCGCGCGGGTATTCCCACGACACCGATGCCATCCACGTTTTTTCCGTCGAAGCCAGCTCCAGCAGGTACGTCCTACGGCTGGTGGTGATAACCAGATTCGTCTTAAGGCAATGCTGATCAAGGTCCACCGTTGTCGCTTCTCAAACGTTATCCGCAGATGAAGCAGCAGACCCTGGCAATGGCCGCAGATCAAAACAACGGATTCGAGCAGTCGCGCAAGCCCACCCGACGTG
>NZ_QOZT01000100.1:0-12148 GCF_003345135.1 Acidovorax sp. BoFeN1 | reverse complement strand
TCCCAGGCCCCACCGGGCCCGAGCCGTCGATAGACACCACCAAGCGCCAGATGCCGGGGCCCGCCACCCAAGGGCCATTGAAGACCGACCCCGCCAAAGACCCAGAAGCCCCCAAGCTGCCCCACGAGCGCGATGAATCGGTGGACATGACCCATGGCGAGCCAGACCCGCAGATGCAGCAGGCCTACCGCGATGTAGAGCGCGGGCTGCAGGACACCGACCAGGACCTGCGCGCCCACCGCGTGGGCCACAAGCCAGCACGCCCATAAATGCTATTAAATTAATAGCTGATAGCGCTTATGCAGAAAGCGCTAGAGGCCATTTTGACATTGAAGCCGCATGCGCTGCGAGGGCCCGCGCTGCGGTTGGACGGCACCGCGCCATGCAACCTTGCCGCTGCTGCGCCCCCACAATCGGTCAGTCAGTCAATCAGGCCACGCGTCGCCCGTAGGCACAAAACCCCGGCTTGGGGCTCTTTTTTTGCGGGTGCAGGCGGCAGGTGTCGGGCCGCTGTTCATACACCGTGCACAGCCGCGTGGTGGGGTGCAGAAAATTGCAGTCCCCACTGGCCCGCCGTGCCATGGTGAACACCACATTCTTGTGGTTGAAGTGGTCAATCAGCCGCGCCTTTTGCAGCCGCTTGGCAATCTGCCGCGGCTCCTCATGCTCGGCCTCAAACGCATCCACCAACCCCAGCCGCACCAGGTCGGGCAACTGCACCTCCAGCGGCATGGTGCAGCAGTTGGCCGCGCAGGTGTCGCACAAGCCAGCGCGGTAGCGGGACCAGATGTCCAGGCGGTCTACGTCGACGATGGAGATGGGGGATTTCATGCGGAGGGGCGCAGGTCTTGGCAAAGCCTTGAAGAAAATTTGAGCATTTGGCGCTGAGATTTGCACCCGCTGCAATCGAAAAATATTGAAGACGGATTTTTGGCAAGCACAGGCTGCGATGCGATTTGCCAGGTTTGCACCAGGAGCGCTGCGTCAACGCCCGGCACTATAGCCGCTCAGTCCGCAGACTGTGCGAGGACGCTCGCAAACCTATGTGACAGGTGCTGCCATATCCAAGCGCAGATGGGCTGGTGTTGCTGCCCGCCACGTACCCCTTCGCCAACCGGTGTCTGGTTGTGCTGGAAGGCATGCAAGTCTGGTGCACGACGCATGCAGGACTGGGCACAAATGGTGCCAAGTAACCCATATGCGGGATTTTGTTGGCGCATGACAGGCTTTTGACGCAAAAACACCTACCAAAAAACTGGCACAACACTTGCTTTATTGAGTGCGTGTTGCTTGTGTACAAGGATGTATTCAAGCAATTCCTGATTGTCACAGCCATTGTTAAATTAAGGAAACCCCATGTTGCCTCGCCGTCTCCTGCTTGCTTCTTTGACCTCTTCCGCCTTGGCTCTGGCCCTATCCATAGCCACGCCCGCACAGGCGGCAGACAAGGTGATCAAGGTGGGCACACTCAAACTCATCCACGGCATCACGCCCTACTTCTACGACAAATTCACGCCCGCGGGCTACAAGATTGAGGTCATTCCGTTTGAAACGCCCACCGATGGCAAGAATGCCGTGGTAACCAAGTCGGTGGACTTCGGTACTTACGGTCTGGCCGCAGCCACGCTGGGCGCGGCAGCAGGCGAGCCCGTGGTCATCGTCGCCCCCACCTGCAATGGCGGCATGGCGATTGTGGTGGGCAAAAACAGAGGCATTGGCAGCTTCAAGGCGCTCAGGGCCAAGCGCATCGGTATCCTGCCGGGCTCCACGCAGGAGGCGGTGTTCCTGGACCGCCTCAAGGCAGAGGGCATGACCCTCAAGGACGTGAAGTCCGTGCGGGTGTCTTTCAGCGAAATGGCCGGTGCGCTGGAGCGCGGCGACATCGACGCCTTTGTCGGCGCCGAGCCCGGCCCCTCCATCAGCGTGATTCGTGGTGTGGGCAAGGTGCTGGAGTTCCCCTACAGCACGCCCACCGGCAAGGTCAACATGGTGATGACCGCGCATGCCGATACTGTAAAGAAGGATCCGGGGTTGACCAAGGTGTTCCTGGAGATCCACCGCAAGGCTTCCGAATACGCCATGGCCCACCGTGCAGAATTGGTGCAGATGGCCGGAGCCAAGCTGGGCCTGCCCGCCGATGTGGCCAATCTGGCGGCCGACAACGTGGAGCTGACCTGGAAGATCGATGAAGACTGGATCACGCGCAGCAAGTACTACGGCTCGCTGATGCTCGAGCGCAAGCAGATCCGCAAGCTGCCCGAATACAGCAGTTTCATCGTGACTGGCTTCAACCCCCAGTAAGCCCGCCCAGCCTGGCTGCGCGCGGCGCAGCCAGCGCTGCCGGATGCGTGCTGCGCATCCCCTGCCAGTTTTCGGAATTTCTGCCATGCCTTCTTCTACCCTGGACCTCCACGCACGTGCGACCGCGGCCCCGACTGTACCTGCTGCAGCCCCCGCCAGCCACGTCGCCCCTGCCTCTGCGGAACTGGTCATGCCGCCCCTTCCCAGCGCGGCCCGTATCTGGATGACGACATGGCTGGTGCCCGCCGTGCTGCCCCTGCTGTTGCTGCTGGCCTGGGACGTGGCGGTGCGCGCCACAGGGACCATGCTGGTGCCTTCGCCCCAGGCCGTGGGCCTGATGCTTTGGGACTTCGCCTTTGGGGGCATCTACGACGATGCCTTCAGCGAAACCCTGCCGACCCACTGGCTGCAGTCCATGACGCGGGTGTATGGGGCTTTTGCGCTGGCCGCGCTGGTGGGCATTCCCCTGGGGCTGGTCATCGGCAAGAACGCCGCCATCCGCCGTTTTGTGGACCCCACGCTGCAGATGCTGCGTCCCGTGCCTGTCACGGCATGGCTGCCCCTGTCCATGATCTTCTTTGGCGTCGGGCCCAACGCCGCCATCTTCCTGGTGTTCCTGGGGGCGTTTTTTCCCATTGTCATAAACACTACCTTCGGCGTGAAGTCGGTGGAGCCGCGCCTGTTTGAAGCCGCCGCAATGCTGGGCTGCAAGGGTGCCTCCATGTTCCGCCAAGTGGTGCTGCCCGCAGCCATGCCCTCCATCTTCAACGGCCTGCGCCTGGGCCACGGCATTGCATGGTTCCTGATTGTGGTGGGCGAGATGACCGGTGTGCCCGAAGGTTTGGGCGCGGCCATCATGGACGGCCGCATGCTCTCGCGCACCGACGTGGTTATTGCCGGCATGGTGGTCATCGGTTTCACTGGCTTTGTCACCGACCGCCTGCTGGTCGCCCTCAACAACCGTCTGCTCAAGTGGAGCCCGCAACACAATGTCTGAGATCCTTGCCCACCGCACCCCTGCGCCCATCCTGGACATTAGCAACGTCAGCAAGGTGTTTAGCCTGAATGGCCTCCCCTTCTACGCGCTGAAGGATGTGAACCTGAAGATTCAGAAGGGCGAATTCATTTGCCTGATCGGCGCCTCGGGCTGCGGAAAATCCACGCTGCTACGCATCATGGGCGGCTTTGAAAGCGTTTCCACCGGCGCTGCCAAGATGTACCACACCCCCATCAGCGAGCCCGGACCGGACCGTGGCATGGTGTTCCAGGACTACGGCCTTTTCCCCTGGCTCACTGTGCGCCAAAACATCGCCTTCGGCCCCAAACAGCGCGGGCTGCCGGACGCCAAGCTCAAGGAGATTGCGGACCATTACCTGCACATGGTGGGGCTGACCAAGTTTGCCGACCACTTCCCCAATCAGATCTCGGGCGGCATGAAGCAGCGCGTCTCAATCGCGCGCGCTCTGGCCAACGACTGCGAAGTGCTGCTGATGGATGAGCCATTTGGCGCCCTGGATGCGCTAACACGCGAGGTGCTGCAGCAAGAGCTGCTGGACATCTGGGCCAAGACCAGGCTGACAGTCATATTTGTGACCCACGCCGTGGAAGAGGCAGTGCTGCTGGCCGACCGCGTGGTGGTGATGACTGCCGGGCCCGGCCGTGTGGAACGCGATTACCGCATCCCGCTGGGGCGTCCCCGATGCATCACCGAGCCCGAGTTCAACCGGGTGCGCCAGGAGCTGACTGAAATGCTTAGCAGCCATGTGGCCTACCACGCGAAAGCCGCCTGATGCTGGACCCCTTGCTCGACCTGCCCCAGGGCGCGCGGGATGCGGCTTATGACAACACCAAGGCCGTGGCCAATAGCGCCCAGCAACTAGCGGACTTTGAAGTGCGCAGCGCGGCCCTTGCGGCACATCCCCAGGCGCTGCTGGATTTGCCCTACGGCCCTTTGCCACGCCAGCTGCTGGATTACTGGACGGGCGATGCCAGTGCGCCCACGATGCTGTTCATCCATGGCGGTTATTGGCAGATGCGGCACAAGAACACCTTTCGCTTTGTCGCAAAAGGTGCGTTGCAGCACGGGGTGCATGCGGCGCTGATCGGTTACACGCTGGCGCCCCAGGCCTGCCTCACGCAGATCGTGCATGAGGTAGAGCAAGGCATCGCCGCCGTGCGCCAGCAAGCGTTGGCGGCCGGCGGCAGTGGCCGCATACTGCTGTGCGGCTGGTCGGCGGGCGGGCACCTGACGGCCATGGGCCTGGCCTGTGACGGTGTGGTAGCGGGGTTGGGCCTCAGCGGCATCTATGAGTTGGAGCCTGTGCGCCACACCTTCCTGAACCATGCCCTGCAGCTGACGGAGGCCGAGGTGGCACAGCTCAGCCCCTTGCGCCTGCCGGTGGCGGACAAGCCCCTGATGCTGGCCTATGGAACGGCCGAACTGGTTCAGTTGCAGGCGCAAAGTCTGGCTTTGGCCCAGCATCGCCGTGCCGCGCCTGGCACCTGTCTGGCAGTGCAGGGGGCTGACCATTTCAGCATCCTGAACGCCCTGGCCGACCCGCAGGGAGTGGCGCTGCAGGCCTTGCTGGCGCTGGGCGGCAGATAAATAACGGACTGCGAGTCCGGTTTTTCCTAGAAGTCCGCGCATATCAGGCGGTCGTTCCCGCCTTTTTTGGCTTGGCATTTTGCAAGGTGTGCAAGGTGATGTTCTTCACCTCGTCGCGGCTGACGCAGATGTGCTTTTGTAGTAGCACCTTGGCCTGCAGGCCGTCGTGCTGCAGCAGGGCGTGCAGGATGCGGCTGTGCTCGTCGTAGGTCACATCGATGCGATAGCAGCGCGTGAATTCCAGGCGCCGCACGATGCGGATGCGATCCGTGATGTCACGGTGTATGCGTGCCATCTCCTGATTACCGCTGGCCTCCACCAGATCGATGTGAAAGCGCTCATCCATGCGGGACACCGCTTGCGGGTCTGTCAGGCGGTTCTGCGGCGGCACGCACCACAGGGCGCACAGTGCGGACAGACGTTGCTCCAGGTCCGGTGCGAGTAGCAACAGGTCCACGGCAGCGCACTCCAGCACGGCGCGCACGTCATACAGCTGCTCGAACACGGCAAAGTCGATGCTGTTGACTACCCAGCCCATCTTGGGCGTAACTGAGATATAGCCTTCGCGCTGCAGGCGCATGAGGGCTTCGCGCACGGGGGTACGGCTCATGCCCAGCTGTGCGCCCACTTCGCTTTCACTGAAGCGGTCACCGGGAATGTAGTGAAAATTGTCGAGGGCCTGGCGCAGCTTGTCGTAGGCCGTGTTGGCGAGGCTGGTGGGTGCCACAGGTGTCTCCTGGTGAGGGTGCGTTGTGAAGTGGTTTCTGGTGCATGGCGTGCCAAATCAGGGTGCGCGCCTGCACCACAGGGGCAAAGGATCACAGGGCCATGCAGTACGCACGCCAACCCCCGTAATGGGTGATGTCCTGGGCATTCGCCAGGGCCGCACCTTCGCAGATAAAACCCTTGACGCTGCGTCCATCCTGCAGCGTGACGCTGCCAATGCCCAGAGGTGCCGGAATACCGGCCACGAAGTGCCCCAGGGTGGCAATCGGCATGTCCCACACCTCTACGGCAATCGCCGCGCCCTCGGCCGCCCGGGCCAGGCCGGGCTTGGCGGGCACTGTGCCTTGCAGGGCATAGAGGCGGTAGTGGGGGGCCGTGTGCGTGGCTTCGCGAAAGCGCGCACCGCAGGCAAGCAACTCGTGGTTCAGCGGCATGCCGCACAGGTGGGCTCCGACCACGGTCACCGCAATGGTTTCGCCCTGGGTGGGCACGTGCCAGCCCGGCAGTGCGCCCAGGGTGCGTGTGGGCCGCCCTGTGGCGCCCGCGGTCAGCTGGGTCTGGGCTTCCAACTGCTGCGCCCAGCGGACCAGATCGGGTTCGCGCCAGCCGGGCGCAATCAAGGTGATGCCAAACGGTAAACCGCTGGGCAGCTGCGCGGCAGGAATGGCGATGGCCGCCCAGCCCAGCAGGTTCACGAAGTTGGTGTACGTGCCCAGCTCGGAATTGGCTGCTAACGGCTCTGCCTGCAAATCGGCCATGCTGGGGTGGCGCGGCGCGGTGGGCACGCACAGCACATCGCAGGTTTGCCATATCTTTTCGGCCTCTTGCTTAAGGGTCTGCAGCTGGTATTGCGCGGCAAAGGTATCGGCTGCATTGAAGCGCTGATGCACGTCCAGCACCTGCCGAATCACGGGCAGCAGGGCTTCGGGTTGCTGCTCGTAAATGCTGCGCGCGCCCACCACCCGCTCGGCCACCCAGGGGCCTTCATACAGCAGCCTGGCCACTTCGAACAAGGTGTCAAACGCCAGGGTCTGCACGCTGGCCGTCTGAGCTTGCAAACGGTTTACATAGTGCGTGAACGCGAGTTCGTAATCGGCCGCCAGCTTACGTGCGGCGGGCACGGCCACCCGCAGCTGCGCTAGGGGCAGGTGCTTGGGGATGACTGGGCGGGCCTGCGAATAGGCGTCCCGCGCGTCTGGACCTTCCATGATGGACAGCGCCAAAGCGCTATCTGCCACGTTCAACGCCAGAATGCCAATGCAGTCCAGCGTGCGGCAGGCGGGCACCAAACCGGTGCCACTGACGGCACCAGGGGTGGGCTTGAGTCCCACAATCTGGTTGAAACCCGCAGGCACACGGCCCGATCCCGCAGTGTCGGTCGACAGCGCAAAAGGCACCAGACCACGCGCCACCACGGAGGCCGAACCCGAGCTGGACCCCCCGGACACCAGGGAGGGATCGAAGGTGTTGGGCACCGCCCCATACGGCGATCTCACACCCACCAGGCCGGTGGCGAACTGGTCCAGATTGGTCTTGCCCAGCACGATGGCACCCGCCTGCTTCATGCGCTGTACGGCCACCGCATCCTGCGTGGCCTCGTAGGCAAATGCCGGGCAGGCTGCCGTGGTGGCGAAGCCCGCCACATCGATGTTGTCCTTGGCGGCAAACGGAATGCCGTACAGCGGCAACTGATCGCGCCCAACCGACTGTTCCAGGGCCTTGAGCTGCTGCACCTGCGCCTGCAGCTGTGCGGCCGTGGCCACGCTGATCCAGGCCACGTCACCAGGGGGAAAGCCCGCACGTTGCTGCTCCAGCAACACTGCAGGGTCCGCCCCTTTTTCGTATGCGCGTTTCCAATCTTCAAATGAGCCAATCAGCATGATGAATACCTAGATGTATACAAGATGCTGGGTTAAAGCAGGATGTGTGCCAGATTCGGGCGCGCGCAGCGCGTTGTCCCTGGGGAAGTTATTGCGAGGTGGGCCGCGTTGTCGCCCATGACGCTAAGCAGGATGCGGTGTGTGTCAGGGGTAAATTGGGACAGCCAGAAAAAGAAAAGGCTCGGAGCCTTATGGGGCTCCAAGCCTTTGTTTACATGGGCGTAAGCAGCTGCGATTTTTATTGTAGGTAGCCCCAAAAGCAGAGAATCACGGTTCTTTCAAATCAAGACCTTACGACGGTTCTGGAACCAAAAGTTGAGAAGCCGGTATCCATAAGGTGAGAAACACTTCCGCTCAGTTCTTGCTCAGCCCACAAACAGCATCCAAAAAATCCAACTCACCCATGAAGTGGAAGCCAAGGACGGCCCACGCGATGGTCGGTATCGCTTTCGGATGAGGTAGGAAACTATACAACCTTAAGTCCGGTGTTGCATCTGGTTCGTTCGCGCAACCCAAACGCGTCAGATGATGCGGAGGCGTCCGTGGCGCATACGAGAATCAACCACTGAAGTTCGCCTCAAGCAGGTGCTCGGCGAATTTCTGCCCCGCCTCTGCAGCGGCGGTTGGGTTGTTCAAGTGAACATGGAGGTTGCAGTGAAAATCGACCGTGAAGAGTTGTACCGACGGGTTTGGGAGACCCCGGTCACCAGATTGGCCAAAGAATTCGATATCTCGGATGTGGGGCTGGCCAAAGCATGCCGCAAGCACGCGGTACCGCTTCCACCGGTTGGCTACTGGACAAAAATCAAGCACGGCAAGGTCATCCCCAAGCCAGCGCTCCCTCAGAAAGCCCCGGTCCTTATTGAATTGGATGCCGCACGGTTTCGCGCGTCGGAGCCAGCCCAGAAGCTGCGGGTAGATTTGCCTTCCGTTGCGGTGGTGGTCCCGACCGCTAAGCTGCCAGAGCAGTTTGGCCCTTACACCGCTGCCACGAGGAAGCGACTCCCCAAAGACAAGCCAGATGCCTACGGTTTCGTTGGAAGTGCAGGTCCTGCGTTCTTTGAATGCCGACTCAGTGCCGGGGCCGTTGAGTCGGCATGCCAGATTCTCTACGCCATCGAAGGTGCTTTGCCAAGCGTAGGCGCCAAGCTTGTCAAGGGAGAGCAATGCCTGCAGGTTGAGCATGACGGCGAGCGGGTCCACTTCAAACTCGTAGAGCAATACACCCGTCAGCAGCATGTGGTCAGCGACAAATACTACAAAGGCTGGGACGGAAAAGAGTATGTCTACACATTCACCGGCAAATTCGGTCTTGAAATCGAAGGAGACTTCTCGGGTCGCAAGCGCTGGACGGACGGAAAGACTGCGTCGTTGACGGAGAAGCTCGGGGATTTTGTGCACGGGCTTGTTGAGGCTGCCGCCGCAACCAGGCGGCACGCAATTGCACGTGAAGCAGAGCACCGTCGTTGGGAAGAAGAAGCCAGGCGGCGTGAAGAAATACAACGCGACCTTCGCGCTGTTGAAGACTTCAAACTGAAGCTGCTCGCCGAGGCCGCGGCGTTTCGCGAGAGTCAACTGATTTCAGCGTACTTAGAACGTGTGCACGAACAGCTCGCAGACGACAGGAACGCCCTTGCTCAGCCTGCAAAGGACTGGCTCGATTTGGCACAACGAATCGCATCCAAAGTCGACCCCACTACAAGACGGGTTGAGCGCCTCAAATCTGGAATTGCATCAAGTTCGCATGGCGGCGGCTACTTTGGCGACGCGCTGAAATAGGGCGCGACAAAGTGCAAAAGCATGCGTCTTTTAGATTGGTGTGGTGAGCACTAGCGATGAGGACCTACGTCGATGACGCAGGCATGTTTGAAACCACTGTTTTCAAACTGCAAAGAATTCGCACGCGCTGCCGATGAGAGATTTCGAGCGTATCCACGAGGATTCGCGACCACTCTGCAACCCGAAACTTCGTAATCAAAAGAGTCGTGCACGTGGCCGTGTAGCCAGATGTCTGCCTTCTGCATAAGCTCAGTCAGGTCGCTCGCGAAAGCAGCGTTGAGAGGTTCTCCTGCGTACCGGGGGTGAACCGAGAGAGGGTGTGGCGCATGGTGGGTGATAACCACGGTCGTCCCGTCGTAGTCGCGAGCCAGTTCGCTGGCAAGCCATGCCCTTGAAATTTCATGGTCCCGTAGCGCGTGCACGGGCGAAAACAGTTCTCCACTCAGGGTCCAGATGAGCCTGTGGTCGTTGAGGCAGCGCTGCGCGTTTTCCATGAGCTGGAGTTGGGTGAGCCCGCATTGCAGTCGGTAGTCTGTCCAAAGCGTGCAACCCAAAAAGCGGACACCACCAAAATCGACAGCTTCGCGCTCCAGAAATCTGACCGATGTGCCACACGATGCGGCCTTGAGCTCGTCCAGGACGGAATCGATGCAGCCGTTGTAGGCTTCATGATTGCCCAGTACGTACAACACGGGGACGGGCCAATTGGCAAACAAAGCAATTGCGTCTGCCGCGTGACCGATGTCACCGGCGAGAACCAGAACATCGGCCTGATGTGTGGGGCGAATCAGCGTTTCGCCCGGGAACCGGCGAGCCAGGTGTTCAAGGTGCAGGTCCGAAGCAAGTTGAATTTTCATATGGAAGCTCTTTCCGATTGCGCTTGTGAATCGACAGCTCAGGCAGCGCTTGTTTTCTCTCGAAGGCCCGGAAGCAGCGCGGCCTGCGCGAGGTCCGAAAGGCGAACGAGCGCTCCGCGGACCGCACCACTTGCCAGTGGCTTTCCGCCGAGCGTTTCGATGCCTCCCAGGCGCTCTAGGAGCTCAGACGAACGGGCGTTGAGCGAATGAGCCAGAGTCGTCAGAGGAACATAGGTACTGTGGAACTTGATGAGGTGCTCTGGCAGCACTACGCGGCACGGTTGCCCACGAAGCACGACTGGGACTGAATCGAGCAAGCCTTCGTCTATCCAGTAGCTCACGCTCTCCCACTTCCAGCCAGTGAGCTTGGCCAACTGGTGCACCGACAACCCGGACTCCAGGATGGGGGTGCTGAAGTGTTGTCGGACATCGGAGAGCCGGTACTGGAGTCCCCCAACCTTCTCCGCCCCACCGATGCACGCAATCCCTCCTCTCAAGATGGCCTGCAACGCTGCCTGTATGGCTTTCTTGTCTCCCATGCGCCGACTGGTGAATTCCTTGAGCGCGATGCGTTCACCGCCTTCTGACGTCTTGCGTTGATGGGATTTCAGAACTGTGGCCAGGCGTTCCATTGATTGCCCTTCCACAGGCCCTGACTTGAGGATGTCGGCGCGCCAACCTGGGTCAGCCATGAGCAGGTTTGCAGCCACCATTTGCGCGAGCACTGCGGGAGGTACACCCAGGGCCTCGCAGGCTGTGGCTTCGCTAACCCAGCGAACGCGAGCGGCATGAATACGGTCTACCTCGGAGATGGGAATTTCGTAAGCCACCCCTCTCGTGCCAAACCGCCGGGTGCGATGTTGTAGCTGGTTAGCGGCCACGAGACTCAGCAGCCGGTCTCGGCTCACCCCAAGTTGCTTGGCGGCCTGCTTGAGCAGCATATGGCTATTGCTCTCACCAGCGACCGAGCCGGCTGCATCCAGACCGAGGATGCCGTCGAATTCCGATGCCGCCACTTTCATGACGCACGCCATGAACGGCTGAAGCGGGCCCACTGCGCAAACAGCCTTGAGCTGTTGATACCACCGACCCAACAAGGAGTTCAGCGTTCGCGCTTGCGCATCTCCCGCAGCGATGCGCTCGCTCACATGGGCTTCAAAACCCACAGGCCAGTCGGACAGCAAGTCGTCCACGGGACCTAAAAACTCCACAGCTTCCTGGACTGCCTGCGGTGCCGCTGCATTGCGCCTGGGGTTGGGCGCGTCAGGCTCAGCCAGCAGGCATAGCGTACGAACCAGCTTGCTCAGCGCAGCTATGGGAACACCTTCGACCTGAGGCTCCACGCCCATGGTTGTCGTGCCCTCACTTGCAAGAAGTCCCGCCAGCCACAGCTGTGCCTTGGTTGCGGGCGCCACAGGCAGTTGTCGCAAGTCCTGGCCACACTGGCACTGCTCGATGCGCTCCCTCGAAGACGACAGCATCTCGGTGCAGGCGCTGCAACGGTCGACCAGTTGAATGCGATGGTGGGAACAGGCAACCGCATACGCATGTTCCCAGTGCGCGCGAAGATGGGCGGACTCTTTGATGCACTCTGGGCAGACCGCGTCATGTGCTGAGCGATGGAGTCCCCGCCATTGGCGGGCACTGTCTTCTCGCAGTGATGCCTGAGCAGTCCAGGCCGGGTCGATGCCAAGTACTTGGGCCATGTAGTCGGGTCGCCCCAGAATTCCTGTGCGTGATGGCGACACCTGCGCCATGCGCGCAAGCTCCCGCCAGTTCCAAAGCGAGTTGCTGGCAGAAAGTCGACGGTAATAGCCCAATGCCGATTCATCGGGTTTGGGGCCGAATGTTTGGACGAGTTTCACGATATTAGGGCTACGCTGAACAAGCCGTCGAAAATTTCCGCGCAAACCTGGATGACGCAGTTTTTTGGACTTTTATGCCTCTCGCGCGGCCCATTTGGGCAGTTCGCGGGGCGCTGAGGCCCGATTTCCGCCCTT